>DAIUBX010000470.1:0-3212 GCA_036846465.1 Bernardetia sp. | reverse complement strand
GTAGCAACTGAAAATACAATTTGTCCAACAACAGAAGCAACACTTTCAGTTCAAAACCTTGAAAATAACGTAGTTTATCAATGGTTTAGAAATGGCAGAAGTATAAGACAAGAAGGAAGTTCAATTTCTACTTCTGTGCAAGGAAATTACCAAGTTCGTGCAATTTCTAGTCAAAATACTACTTGTGATGTAATTTCAGAAGAGTTACAAATCAATGTCGTTGAAGTAACACCAATTTATTTGAGAACAAACCAAGACAATAGTTCACTTTTTGTCGAAGATGCAAATTTGTCTCAAAACGAAATTGCAAATGTAGAATGGTATTTTGAAGGAGAGCTGAAAGCTGACTTAGGTTCTCAAGTTGAAATTATACCAACCGAAAACGGTTATTATTCTGCTAAAGTAACCAATCAAAACGGTTGTATTATTCAAACCAGAACGGTTTATTTCAGAATTTCTCAACCTGCCATTATCACAGGTAATGAAGATTTGAAAGCCGATAACTTCACTATCTATCCAAACCCTAATAATGGAGTTTTCAAGATTCATTTCGGAAGGGCTTTATCAGAAAATGTAGAACTCACTATTTTTGATGGAATTGGTAGAAAAGTCTATACAAAAACCATTGAAAAAGGAAATCAAGATACTCAAATCAACCTTCAAAAAATACCAAGTGGAATGTATCTAATTCGTTTTAATCAAAATGAATTTACTTACACAAAACAAATTGTGGTTGAATAAAAGAAAGTTAAGATTAAAGCACATACAAAAACCTTCATTCTTTGAGTGAAGGTTTTTTTGTGTTACAAATCGTCGTTTCTGAAAAAACATCTCCTATTTTTACCATTCATGTACTAAATCCTAGCATTCATAAAATAGAACATGACAATGAATAGAAAATAGACTAATTTTAAGTATCAACAGTTAAAACTAGGAAAAACTAAGACACCAATTTGTATAAAATCAAATAGTATAAAAATAGTCTGTAAAAATACTAAAGAACCAAATTTACCTATAAAAATATTCAAGACAAATCGCACACGTAGTAGTAGTAGCGAAACTGATAAAGCCATTGCAAATTTTGTGATGGCTTTTTTTATTACAAAGAAAAATTGGTGTAGTTTTACTGATAGCAAAATTCTATATTTGTTAAAAAAATCAAACTACTACCCACTTTACTTTATTACCGTTATGGTGCGTTTTATCCACTTTACACTTGTTGGAACATTAGTATTATTTGCATCTGCTCATCAACTCTTAGCACAAAATAAAGCTAAAATAGATTCCCTAGAAAATCTTTTTTCAAAAACGGAATCTGTAACCAAAAAATCTGACCTCTTAATCACTCTATTTCATTCTAACGAAAATATCCAGAAGAAAAAAGAAATTGCTAAAAGAGGACAAGAACTAATCGTAAAATTTCCCTCTGATTCTATTGCAGCAATCAATGTTTCCTATATGGAATTGTTTATAGTAGCCCATGATAGTTCTATTACCCCTTCCATGATTCAAAGAGGAATTGAATTAGAAAAAAAAACGCTCAAGTACCCTATTTCCTTATCACAAAAAGTAAAAATTCTTAACCTACTAGCAGACCTCTATCAAAGAAGTAATCAAATAGAAAAATCAATAGAATATAGCTTTAAAAGCATTGAAATGACAGAAAATGGCATTTTTGAAACCGAAGAAAAAAAGCAAAAATTACTCGCTATTTCGTATATGAATCTAGCAAATAGACTAGGAATTATCAAAGACAAAAAATCTCTTGATTATGCCACCAAAGCTATCAAAATTTTAGAAAATTCAGATTTAAAAGATAAAAAACTGACGATAGGAATGTATGGAAATTATACTATTTCACTAAGAAGAGCAGGTTTGTACGACTCTGCATTGGTGTACGCAAAAAAAATGGAAAAAGTATTAGCTCCTTCTGATAAAGCACACAAAGCAAAACTATTTGAGTTGATAGCTACTATCTACATGGAAATGAACGATTACAACAACTCAAAAATATATGCTCAAAAATCAGTACAATTAGCCAAAGAACAAAATATAGCACTTACCTCCGTTATGGCTTCTTATACTTTAGGAAAATCTTACAAAAAATTAGAACAATACGATTCTGCCATAATTTTATTTGAACAAACCCTACAAAAAGCCACTAAACTAAAATTAGCCGAAATACTTATCAATACGCACAGAGAACTTGCCAATTCCTACCAAAAAAAGGGAAATATGGAAAAAGCCTTTCAAAGTTTAAAATTAGCAACTAATTACGAAGATTCTGTAGCAAAAATAAGACGAGAGCGAGAAACAAAAGAATTAACCGTAAAATATGAAACTGAAAAGAAAGAAGCTGATATACAAAGGCTCAATCAAGAAGCAAAAATCAAAGATTTAGAACTCAAAAATTCTTATTATTTGACTATTGGAGCAGTTGTTTTGGCAGTATTAATACTTATCGCAATTTGGATATTTTTTAGGCAAAAAAATATTATTGATACTTTCGAAAAAGAACAAGCCAAACTAAGATGGCGAAGAGCCCAAATAAATCCTCACTTTTTTTTCAATGTATTATCGGCTATTCAAATGCTTGTTTTGGAAGGCGAGAAACAGAAAGTAAGTAAATATATTACAGGATTTTCGTATCTGATGAGGCAAGTTTTGGAAGGCTCAAATCAAGAAAAAGTAAGTGTAGAAGAAGAAATAAAATTTATTCAAACTTATCTGACTTTAGAAAAACTAAGCCTAGATTTTGATTTTGAAATAAAATGCAATCCAGAAGAACTAGAAATTGAAGATATTTTTATTCCTGCTATGCTTTTACAGCCTTTTGTAGAAAATGCTATCGAACATGGTTTGCGTAAATCAACCAAAACAGAAAAAAAATTAGATATTATTTTTACAGAAATCAATCAAAATAAACTACAAATCTCTATCAAAGACAACGGTGCAGGACGAAACGATAAAAGAAAAAGTAATCATATTTCAAGAGCTTTAGAAATTACACAAGACCGAAAAAAACTCATGAAAGATGCCTTTGACTATGAAATTATAGACCACAAAGAAGAATATCAACATGAAGACGAAAATCAAAATTCGTTAGGAACAGAAGTTGTCTTTACAATCAAAATATAGTTTTGCGTCTCGCTCGTGGGGACACGAGCAATGGAAAAGTTAATTTTTATCCTAAAAAAAAATTAATAATAACA
>DAIUBX010000469.1:0-3214 GCA_036846465.1 Bernardetia sp. | reverse complement strand
GAAATAGCATCTGAATCGACTGTATGGAATGAACCAAAGAAAACACGTACACGCATACCCACAACAGGGAAACCTGCAAGTACACCATTTTTCATAGCTTCTTCAAATCCTTTTTTGATTGCAGGAACGAATTCTTTAGGAATTACACCACCTTTAATATCATCAACGAATTCAAGAACACCTTCTTTTTGGTTTTCTGGATCTTCTGCTGGTCCGATTTCAAACTGAACGTCAGCAAATTTACCTTTACCACCTGATTGTTTCTTATAAACCTCTCTGTGTTCTACTGATTTAGTGAAGGATTCTTTATAAGCAACTTGTGGCGCACCTTGATTTACTTCTACTTTAAACTCACGCTTCATTCTATCCATGATAATTTCAAGGTGAAGCTCACCCATACCTCTGATGATAGTTTGTCCTGTTTCTTGGTCAGTATTGACACGAAGAGTAGGATCTTCCTCAACAAGTTTGGTAATAGCTAAAGAAAGTTTGTCTTGATCTGCTTGTTTTTTAGGCTCAATAGCATATCCAATTACTGGCTCTGGGAAAACAAGTTCTTCCAAAACTAACGGATTTTTCTCTGTTGTAAGTGTATCACCCGTTTTGATTTCTTTGAAACCAACACCTGCACAAATATCACCTGCACTTACACTATCAATAGGATTTTGCTTATTGGCGTGCATTTGCATCAGACGAGAAATACGCTCTTTTTTACCTGTACGATTGTTCAAGATATATGAACCTGCGTCCAAAGTACCTGAATAAACACGCATAAAACACAAACGACCAACAAAAGGGTCAGTAGCAATTTTAAATGCAAGTGCCGTAAATGGCTCTGTTACAGAAGGCAAACGCTCTTCTTCTTTTCCTGTATCAGGATTTGTACCTTTTACTGGTGGCAAATCAAGAGGAGAAGGAAGGTAAGCACAAACGCCATCTAAAACAGCTTGAACACCTTTATTTTTGAACGCACTACCACAGAAAACAGGGAAGATAGTCATTGACATAACTGCCTTACGAACTGCTCTACGGATTTCGTCAGGAGTAATTGATTCTGGATCGGTATCGTATTTTTCGAATAACTCCTCATCCATTACAGCTACTTCTTCTAAAAGATTGTTACGATATTCTTCAACATCGTCTTTCATATCTTCTGGAATATCGATTGTGTGGAAAGACATACCTTGTGTTGCATCTTCCCAAACAATAGCACGTTTTTCAATTAAATCTACTACGCCTAAGAATTTATCTTCAGAACCAATTGGAATTTGAAGAGGAATTGCATTTGCACCTAAAGTAGCTCTAATATCTTTGATAGCTTTATAGAAATCTGCTCCAGCTCTGTCCATTTTGTTTACAAAACAAACACGAGGAACACCATATTTATCTGCTTGTCTCCAAACTGTTTCTGATTGAGGTTCAACCCCAGAAACAGCACAGAAAAGAGCAACAGCTCCGTCAAGTACACGTAAAGAGCGTTCTACTTCTACAGTAAAATCTACGTGACCAGGAGTATCGATTACATTAATTTGAAATTCATTTGTCAAACCTGCAATATCTTTACTTTCGTTATCAGTAGGATATTTCCAGCTTGTTGTTGTAGCTGCCGAAGTGATAGTGATACCACGCTCTTGTTCTTGCTCCATAGTCGCAGCTCCATCATGTACTTCACCAATTTTATGGCTAATACCTGTATAGAAAAGAATACGCTCTGTTGTGGTTGTTTTTCCAGCATCAATGTGAGCCATGATGCCAATATTTCGACGGAATTTTAGGTCTTTGTTATTAGTAGACATTGTAACTAAATGTATAAATGATATATAAAATTTCTATTTTATCAATAGTCTATATCAAGTGAGAATAAGTCTGTTTTTGAATTAAGTTGCACAAAAGTACGAAATTTATTTCAAAAAACAGTATTTCAAAACTTAATGTAGTTGATTAACAAATGGTTAAGAAGTTTTATGATTAATTTTTATTTAATAAACAAAATGTAATAATCTGACAAATCAAATTACTACATTTTGTTTATGACCATTTTTGAATGGCTTTAATTCCATTGTAGATAACAACAGTTTGGAAACTGTTGGCTACTAGAAACGGAAGTGAGAGAACGCTTTGTTCGCCTCTGCCATACGGTGTGTATCGTCTTTACGTTTAACAGCAGCACCTTCACCTTTTGCAGCAGCCATAAATTCGGCAGCCAAACGGTCAGTCATGTTGCGTTCGTTACGACGACGAGAGAAGTTAATAAGCCATTTCATACCAAGAGCCATTTTACGCTCTGGACGAACTTCTGTCGGTACTTGGAACGTTGCTCCACCTACACGACGACTTTTTACTTCAACACCTGGTGTTACATTAGTCAATGCTTTTTTGAAAATTTCTAATCCATTTACAGTAGGATCTTCTTTTTTCATTTTTTCTTCTACACGCTCCAATGCGCCATAGAAAATATCATAAGCTAAACTCTTCTTTCCAGAGTACATTAAGTTATTTACAAACTTAGTTACTACTGTATCGCCAAATTTTGGGTCAGGAAGAATATCTCGCTTTTTTGGTTTATGCTTTCTCATGAGTTATCTCAAGGTTTTTTAAAAGTTTTAAAAAGGAAACAATCTGAATAAATAATTGTGAATTATGAATGGTAAATTGTGAATGAATGAGATAATGATTACAAATACATTTCTATATCTAGTAATTTTTACTTGTTCATTTTCAATTTGTCTGACACTTCTGAAAGTGTCTGACAATTCTACTTCAAATTATTTTTTCTTTTTAGTTGGCTCTGGTGCAGCACCTGGTTTAGGGCGTTTTGTACCGTATTTTGAGCGTGATTGCTTACGACCTTGTACTCCAGAGGTATCTAAAGCTCCACGAACGATGTGATAACGAACACCGGGTAAGTCTTTTACACGACCACCACGGACGAGTACGATTGAGTGTTCTTGAAGGTTGTGTCCTTCGCCAGGGATATAGGCAATTACTTCGATACCATTAGATAAACGAACTTTAGAAACTTTACGCATTGCTGAGTTTGGTTTCTTTGGTGTAGTCGTATAAACACGAGTACAAACTCCACGTTTTTGAGGACAAGAGTCCAAAGCTGGAGATTTCGATTTTTTAATGATTTCTTTGCGTCCCTTGCGAACTAGTTGTTGAATAGTAGGCATTTCTGAAACAAATGTTTAGACCACTTAAATACTGTTCTTCT
>DAIUBX010000468.1:0-3217 GCA_036846465.1 Bernardetia sp. | reverse complement strand
ATAAAAAAGCTATTATTTACGGACAACAAGAACCTCGTTTTGATGAGAATTTTAAAATTGATTATACCGAAAACGGAAAAAATAAAGGATTAAGCCAAGAGCAAAACGAAATTCTCAATCGTGCTTTATCTGCAAAAGATTATTTTCTCTTACAAGGTCCTCCCGGAACTGGAAAAACTTCGGCAATGCTCAAAAATATGGTCGATTATCTTTACAATGAAACTGACCAAATTGTCGTTCTTTTGGCTTTTACCAACCGAGCGACAGACGAAATTTGTCAGAAAGTAAAACTCGTTTGTGGAGATGATTTTGTTCGTTTGGGAAATGTAAAAGAAGACAGCGTTTTTTATCCAAATAGCTTAAAGGCTTCGAAGAGCTTAGATGAACTAAAGGCAAAAATTCATACGTCAAGAGTTTTTGTTTCGACGGTTTCTTCTTTTTATTCAAATCTTAGAATATTAGATAGAGATGACCCAAATGGAGGAAAACTAACTTTTGATACTTTGATTGTCGATGAGGCTTCTCAACTTTTAGAACCTCATTTGTGTGGAATTTTGCCAAAATTTAAGCGTTTTATTTTGATTGGAGATGAAAAACAACTTCCTGCCGTCGTTACGCAGCCTTCAAAATTATGTAGAGCAAAAAGTCCGTTGTTGCACGAAATCGGAATTGAAGATTTAAGTCAGTCCGTTTTTGAGCGTTTGGTAGAAAATGCCGAAAAACGAAATTGGAATATGTGTGTGGCAATGCTTTCAACGCAATTCAGAACGCATCAAGATATTGCCGAATTTATCAGTACAGAATTTTATAAAACGCTAAAAGCAGGAAGCGAAAGGCAATTTGAAAAACTAACGTATTATAATCCAAATTCGGAAGACGAATTAGAAAAATTCTTAGCACAAAAAAGAGTTTTATTTATTCCTACAAAATCAGAAAGAGGAACAAAATTTCATAGCGAAGAAGCCGACAAAGTAGTCGAACTTTTACGCACCATACACCGAATTTTTGGAAATGATTTTGATGAAGAAACCGTCGGAGTAATTACGCCATACAGAGCACAAATTGCACAAATCTATCAGCGATTAGATGAAAATCTAAGAAAAGTAATAACTGTCGATACCGTAGAACGCTATCAAGGAAGTGAACGAAAAATTATTATCTTATCCATGGCAACCAATCACGCTGCACAAATGCGTTTTTTGGAATCATTAAATACAAAACAAACTGTCGATAAAAAACTAAATGTTGCACTTAGTCGTGCCAAAGAACAGTTGATTTTATTGGGAAATCCACAAGTTTTAAAGACTGGGAAGTTTTATGGGAAATTTTTGGAATGGGTGGAGAGGGAGAAAGTAGAAATAACAAATTAAAGTATTTTTACAACAATATCTATTCTTTAAATTTTATACTTTTAAATGCTTTTACTGCTTTCTTTTGATTTTCAAGACTCAAGTTTTCATCCATTATACCGAGAGCAAAATTACTTTGTATTTTTTTTAGATAAATACCTGTAATTCCTATAAGTCCATTTTTAGGAGTTATTATTTTTCTTATATAATTGTCTATTGTATCGATTAGTATGTTATGATTTTTAATTTCATCTGGTATTTTAACGTTTTTATATATAACTGTATCAGCATATTCTATAATAGCTTTGTATTCTCCATTTTGAAGATATATGGTGTCTTTTAGAGCTATTGGAAATTTTTTAACTATAACTAAAGAAGTATCTGTTATTCCTTCTTTTTCCATAATCATTTTTCTAGTTCCTTCTACACCTCCACTTGTATAAATAACTCCTTCTTCATGATAAGGCATATCTGGCAACCAATTTCTACTATTGTTTATATATTCCTGTTCGCTTAACATTATATGACTAGTATAACCTCCAGCATCAAACTCTAAGTTAAGTCCTCTTCCAGTAATGCGTCCTACAAAACTATCTGTTCCTTGTTCTTTTCTATACTTCCAATTTATGGGAACTTCTATTGTAAAAACATCAGTATCTATTATTCTTGTTTTGCTAGAATTTCTTTCAGTACAACCAAATGATAAAAAGAGTAATACAATTAAAATTTTGATTCTTATATTTTGCATATTTTTGACTTGTTCTTGACTAAGAAAATTATTTATTAAAATTAAACATTTCTATGAAAAAACATACCATTTCAATTTTACTCATTTTCCTAGCTTTATTTTCTTGTCAAAATCAAAATTCCAAAAGCAAAGAAATCACAGATTCTACTCAAATAAATTCTATCCAAAAAGAAGAAATTGAAGAAACAGATTTTGATACATTCTTTGCAAAATATCGTTCTGATTCAGTTTTTCAAATCAATAACACAAAATTTCCTTTAAAATCATTTTATCAAGATGAAACTGGAGATAGTGCAATTAATTACATTCAAAAAAAAGGGTGGAAATTTAATAATTTTCAAGATAATCGCAAAACGGAATACGACCAATACGAATATGTAAAGGAAATTATCAATCCAAAATCAGTTTTTTATACAATGAGAGGAATAGATAATGGTATCTCTGTTATGTATAAATTTACTTTTAATAATCAAAAATGGCTTTTGGAGGAAATAGAAGATGCTTCTAATTGAAAATTTATTTTGTTGTTTTCTTGCAAACTCAAAAAACTTTTGTAGATTTGCGTAAAGACAATCCAAAAAAAACAGAATGCAAAACACAATTTCAAATATCGCTCACTTCTCAACACCTACAAATTTTGCATGTGCATGGTGGTGGCACTATATCAAAGATATAGGCGATAAGTCGTGTGCATTCTGAACCTAACTAAAAAATAGGAAAATACAGAAAATTATATCTTTGATTTATATACAAAAGACTTATCGCAAAAAAGTGATAAGTCTTTTTTTGTTTAAAAATTAAATAAAAATTTAAAAATAACCGTTACTTGTGTCCTCACGAGCGACACACAATATAAAAACTATGAACTTCAAATTAAAAACTTTTACACAACAAATTTTAGCTGATACGCTTACGCCTGTCGGAATTTATTTAAAACTAAGAGATAAATATCCAATGAGTTTTTTGTTGGAATCTTCGGATTATCACGGCAATCAAAATGCCTTTACGTACATTTGTTGTGAACCCATAGCGAATTTTAAGGTAGAAAATGAAACGATTTATCAATCTTTTCCAGACGGAAGCACCACAGAAAAAGTAATTGAAAGTCCATCAGAAGTAA
>DAIUBX010000467.1:0-3221 GCA_036846465.1 Bernardetia sp. | reverse complement strand
CACACGCAAAACGATTAAAAAACATTTAAAAACTTTTGAAACAGCGTACTAAGGAATAGAAATTAAATAACCTACTGTTTTTTATATCTTCTATTTTAATTTGGTCTGTACCGAAGGTCTGATCAAGTTAAAATAAGTATTTAAAACTCTGAAAAAGGGCTTATTTTGTTCAAGTCAGACCTTCGGTACAGACTTGAACAAAATTAAAAAGTAGTATTTTATTTAAAAACTGTTCCTAAAAGATAATTGAAGAATACTTCATTAACTATTTTTGTAAAAATCAAATTCTCAAAATCCGTAACTTGCAGTTAAATTAAAAAATAAACCAATAGATACATCAACACAATTAATTTTTTACCCTCATGGTACTTGCCCTTTTTCGTTTCTTATTTCGTTTGCGTGGTTGGAAAATTGTTCACAGTGAAGAAGTTACCAAAGAAATACTAGAGCGTTGCGTAATTATTGCAGCACCACATACCACCAACTGGGACGCAATTTATACGATTGCTTGGTTTGATATTGCAAAAATAAATTGGCGTTTTACCATCAAAAAAGAATGGATAAAACCTCCTTTTGGAAACATGTTACTGAAAATGGGAGCAATAGGAATAGACAGAAAACCAAAAATAGCAGGAGAAGAACGTCCTTCTATGGTACAAGCGATGGCAAATCTTTTTACAGAAAATGAAAAACTAGCCGTTGTTTTTACACCTGAGGCAACACGAAGAAAAGTAACTGAATGGAAAATGGGTTTTTATCACGCTGCCAAACTAGCCAATGTTCCGATTGCATTGGGTTATTTGGATTATCAAAAAAGAGAAGCAGGTGTTACAAAACTTATTTTACCAACAGATGATATGGAAGCTGATTTAAGAGAAATAATGAATTTTTATAAGGATAAAATGGGAAAATTTCCAGAAAATTTTTCTGTTGATTTGAGGTATGTTTAGAAAAAAATAGTTTTTTTGATACAAAAAAATTTAAAAACTTTGATATGCAAATACTTGAACAATTCATAGAAGGCAAGACAAGTAACAAAGATAATTGTGAAGATAGTATTTTTATTTCAGATAGTTTTATTGCTGTTATTGATGGAGCTACAAGCAAATCTTCACGAAAATACAACAATAGTAATTCGGGTAAAGCCTGTTCAGAGTTACTAAATAAATCGCTTAAAAATTTACCTAAAAAAATTTCTGCTAAACAAGCTACACTTTATTTATCTAATGAGGTACTTTCTTTATATGAAAATCAAGAGTTTGTTGATTATCTTGAAAAGAATTCATTTGAGAGAGCTTCTGCGTCTATTATTATTTACAGTAAATACAGAAATGAAATTTGGATGATAGGAGATTGTCAATGTTTGGTAGATAATAAAAAATATACAAACACAAAAGTAATTGATAAATTATTATCTTCTATTCGTTCATTCTATATTCACTCAGAAATAAAATTAGGCAAATCTTTTCAATCTTTTCAAGAACAGGATTTAGGTAGAGAATTTATTTTACCTTTACTAAAAAAACAATTACTTTTTCAGAACTCTAAAGAAAGAAGTGAATTTAGTTATGGAGTAATTGATGGATTTGAAGTAGCAGAAAATGAAATAAAAATAATTGATGTTTCAAAAGCTAAAGAAATAGTTTTGGCTTCAGATGGCTATCCTAAACTATTCAATACTTTGGTGAAAACGGAAGCCTATTTAAAAGATATAATAAAAAAAGACCCTCTATGTTATAAGAAATATAAATCTACTAAAGGATTACAAAAAGGAAATTTATCTTTCGACGATAGAGCATATATAAAAATTAGAATCTAGTAACATAAAAAAATCCTATCAAAAACAATTCTGATAGGATTCTTTGTAAATCAATTTTAGTATAAAAATTACCCAACACTTCCTTCTAACGAAAGAGCCAATAATTTTTGTGCTTCTACGGCAAATTCCATTGGTAATTTATTCAATACTTCCTTACAATAG
This sequence comes from Bernardetia sp., assembly GCA_036846465.1. GTDB lineage: Bacteria > Bacteroidota > Bacteroidia > Cytophagales > Bernardetiaceae > Bernardetia. The sequence continues at coordinate 1,240 of DAIUBX010000467.1, read as the reverse complement.
CCATTTACGATAAGAGCAACAGCTTTTTCAGAATCAATTCCTCTTTGATTACAATAGAAAATTTGGTCTTCTCCAATTTTTGAAGTAGTAGCTTCGTGTTCAATTTGTGCGCTGCTATTTTCTGCATTTATATATGGAAACGTATGCGCTCCACACAAATCGCCAATCAAAAGCGAATCACATTGAGAAAAATTACGTGCATTGGTTGCTCGTTTCATAATATCAACCGAACCACGATAGGAGTTTTGACTATGACCAGCCGAAATACCTTTTGAAACAATACGACTTCTTGTATTTTTGCCGATGTGAATCATTTTAGTTCCTGTATCTGCCTGTTGATAGTTTTTAGTTACGGCAACAGAATAAAATTCTCCCATTGAATTATCGCCTTTCAAGATACAAGAAGGGTATTTCCATGTAATTGCTGAACCTGTTTCTACCTGTGTCCAAGAAATTTTTGATTCGTCTCCAAAACAAATTCCTCTTTTGGTGACAAAGTTATAAATTCCACCTTTTCCATTTTTATCCCCCGGATACCAATTCTGAACTGTTGAGTATTTTACTTCTGCTTTTTTGTGTGCAAAAATCTCTACTACAGCAGCATGAAGTTGATTTTCATCTCTTTGAGGAGCAGTACAGCCTTCCAAATAACTCACATAAGAGCCTTCTTCGGCAACAATTAATGTTCTTTCAAATTGTCCTGTATTGGCTTCATTGATTCTAAAATACGTTGATAATTCCATTGGTGAACGAACGCCTTTAGGAATATAACAGAATGAACCATCACTAAAAACAGCCGAATTGAGAGCAGAAAAATAATTATCTGTAACAGGAACAACTGAACCCAAGTATTTTTTAATGAGTTCTGGGTGTTCTTGAACAGCTTCACTAAACGAACAAAAAATAATTCCTAATTCGCCTAATTTAGCTTTGAAAGTAGTTGCTACTGAAACGCTATCCATAACGACATCGACAGCAATTCCAGAAAGACGTTTTTGTTCTGTTAGAGAAATTCCTAATTTTTCGAAAGTAGCCAGAAGTTCTGGGTCTATTTCGTCAAGACTGTTTACTTTAGGTTTTTGCTTCGGTGCAGCGTAATAGATAATATCTTGAAAATCTATTTCAGGCATTTTTAAGTTTGCCCATTTTGGCGTTGGCATAGCTTTCCATTTTTTGAAAGCCTCTAAACGCCATTCCAAAAGCCATTCAGGTTCGTTTTTCTTTGCAGAAATAAATCGAA
>DAIUBX010000466.1:0-3223 GCA_036846465.1 Bernardetia sp. | reverse complement strand
AAAGTGTATGCTGACGCTGTTTGATAGCATCGATAAACCATTTGGCAGCATCTAGTTTTTGTTTTACAAAAGAAACTTCTTGTTTTAGTTTTTTGTCTTTTTTATCACTTTTATCATAGCTTTCCAACATATCTGTATAATTTCTACTGACATGTAATTGTGGTGCATTTCTAGAATTGAGTGAAAGTTCTAAGTCGCCATTATTGTATTTTATGGTAAAATCAGGAATTACATATTGCACTTTTACCATTCCAGAACCCGAGCCACCCGGTTTTGGGTTTAATTTCAAAACCACATTCATAGCTGCTCTTAATTCGTCTTCTGAAAGATTGAGTTTGCGTTGAATTTTCTTAAAATGTTTTTTCTTAAACTCCTCAAAACACATGGAAATAATATGAATAGCATCTTCTAAAATTTTAAATTCTCCTTTATTTATATCAGTCAAAAGTTCATCTTCTTTTTTTACTCTTTCTTGTCTTTTGAGTTGAATCAACAAACATTCTTGCAAATCTCTTGCACCAATCCCTGCTGGGTCAAATTGCTGAACTCTACGTAATAATTTTTCTATTTCAGATTTATCGGTTTGAATATTTTGTATAAATGCAAGGTCGTTGACGATTGCATCTAAATCTCTTCGTATATATCCATCATCATCAACACTTCCGATAAGTTGCATTCCAATAGTGTGCATACGCTCATCCAAACGCAGATAACCAAGCTGACGAGTAAGTTCATCAATCAAAGAAGTCACCGACGAAATAGGCATATCTCGGTCTTCTTCTTGATAATTTCCATCGCCTTGCATCTTATAACCTGCAACATCATCTTGACTTAAATAATCATTGATATTTACATCAGAAGTAGAGTCTTGTAGTGATTCTAATGAGGTTTCAGAATAATCCATTTCGTCGTAATCATCATTGCTGTTGTCATCTTCTTTTTCTTTCTCTTTTTCTCTGCCTTCTTCTAAAGCAGGATTACTTTCTAGTTCTTCCTCAACTCTTGAATCCAATTCTGCTGTTGGAATTTGCAACAATTTTATAAACTGTATCTGCTGAGGAGATAATTTTTGACTAAGCGATTGTCTTACGGTTAATTTTTGCATAGGAAAGGGATAGTTGAAAAAGTGAGTGTGCTAAATCAAATGATTTATAAATATTTTTTATTAAGTAATCGCTCAAAATAGACTGAATTATAGGCTATTTGTAAGCAATGGAAAGTCTTGTTTTGTAAAACTCTAAATTTTATTTTTTAGAATTGAATTTTGCTTTAGGAATGAGAAAGAAATAAACTAAATTGTTTTCTGATTAAAGTGTTGAAAATCAAATATTTGGGTTTGTTTTACATTCATAATTAACCATTTACTATTCCTCATATGTTCTATAAACGGAAAAAAGACAAAGTCGTTTAGATAAAATTAAAAAAAAATCGCTTTTTTTCAAAATTGGAACGGATTTTATGGTGATTTTTGCTTTTTTGAAGTGGAAATAGTCTATTTAATAGTTTTTAAATGAATAGCTAAATTACAATTTGCTACTTTTGCCAAATGAAACTACCTAAAGTTGATAAGACTATTCTCGTTCATTTGGCTCTTTTTGCTGTTGCTCTTATTTATGGTGCAAATTATACCATTGCAAAAGAAGTCATGCCACTTTATATTTCTCCTTCGGCTACGATTTTGATGCGTGTCTTGGGAGCGACTTTTTTATTTTGGGTTTTGGTAGGAGGAAAACCTCTTGTTTTATCAAATAATAAAGAAAAAGTAGTTTTATTACTAAGCGCAATTTTTGGAGTTGTTGTTAATCAACTTTTATTTTTTGAAGGATTAGCACGAACTACACCCATTAATGCAGCCTTGATTATGACCACAACACCTTTGCTTGTCTTGGTTGTATCAGCAATTAGTGGAGGTGAAAAATTTACGTTTCTGAAAGCCTTAGGAGTTGCTTTAGGACTTTTGGGAGCAGCTATGTTGATTAGTAGTAAAATGGTTGTTAGTGATTCGGGTACTTCTAGTGTTGCCTTTGATTTTAATTTAGGCGATTTATTTATTCTTCTCAATGCTACTTCCTATGCTATTTATTTAGTGATTGCAAAGCCGTTATTGAAGAAATACTCTGCTTTATCTATCAGCAAATGGCTTTTTACACTTGCTTTGCCTTTTGTTTTACCTTTCGGTTTTTCTGATTTAGGAACTACTAATTTTGAACAGATGCCTGTCGGGATTTATGCAGGACTGGGTTATATTGTTCTTTTTACTACATTTTTTGCTTATTTATTAAATGCATGGGCATTGCGTAGTGTTTCGTCTAGTGTAGTCGGAATTTATATTTATTTACAGCCTGTTTTGGCTACTTTCATAGCTGTTGCGTTAGACAAAGATTCACTTACACCTACAAAACTTATTTGGGCAGCTTGTATATTTTTGGGTGTTTTTTTGGTAAGTAGGAAATAGTTTCTTTTGAGTGATATTTTTCTGATAAATTAATATGAAATCGGGATTAAACGATTTGATTATCAGTTAATTACAGTATTTTTTGCGTGTTTTTAATAAAAAAACTGAAAAAGATTATTTTTGAATATCCCTAATCAACTTTAATCTATTTAGCTTAATAACAAAAATGAAAAATTCGACAAAAACCAACTAGTTTGGTTGAGTTTTTTCCTCAACTTTTTTCCTAATCGTTTTTTAGAACTTATAGAAAGAGTAAGTTTACCTATATCTATATCCAGAAAAACCTAGAGTATTTATTCCTAAATGAATCCCGAGTTTACGTTAAAAGAAGAATTCAGAATTGTAAAACAGAATGAAAAATAAAAAAGGAAAAGGGAGATGTCTTTTCCTTTTTTATTTCGATAAAAATGGACACAAAAAAAAGGCTTTCAAGTAGCAGATTATTTAAAATTAAACTAAAATAGTTTTTTAAATAGTCTGTCTATACCAAAAAGCCCTAATTTATACTTCAAACAGTCGGAAACAGTCAAAGTAAAAGAAACACTAGGGTACTTCTTATTTGTGTGTACGTTCGTCAGAAACAGTAAGTTTGTGACGACCTTTTGCACGTCTTGCACGAAGTACATTACGTCCACCTGGAGTTTCTGAACGTGAACGAAAACCATGTTTGTTTTTACGTTTACGTTGTGAAGGTTGAAAAGTACGTTTCATAATAGTATGGAATTAAATAATTTAAGAAGTTAGATTTAAGAAGTCAGAAGTTAAAAA
>DAIUBX010000465.1:0-3236 GCA_036846465.1 Bernardetia sp. | reverse complement strand
GCAATCGTTGTTGGTTTGGCTAGTACATCAGTTGGTTGATTGATTCGCATTCTGACTCTGAATAAATAACTCATATAAACATGTGATAGAAAGCCTTTTCTAGCTAAATTTACTTTCATTCCTGCATTGAGTTCTGCCCAACTAAAGGACATATTACTTTCATTTACTTGTCTTGAAAAACGAGTACGTGGGTTTTCAACAGCTTCCAAATCCCAATAACGGTCATCGATATTATAATTTAGTTTGTGAGAAAAATTAGCAAAACCATATCTTGCCCCCAAAACTATCGCTTCTCTATCCACAAGACGATGTAAAACATTATATTCTACACCAATTACTCCAAAATAACCTGTATTTTGATACTCAAATGAATTCGGAATTTCTTTAAAAGAAAGTGCATCGCCATAACCACCTTCCAAAACAGCAAACCAAATATTATTAAAATCAATTTCTGCATTGCCATTAAAACGCAAAATATTTGGGTTACGACCATTATTAATCATAGACCACATATCCAATCCCACACGAAATGAAATAGGCGTATAAACGGCTGGTGGCTTGGGTTCTTTTTTTTTCTTGACGAATACTTGTGTAGTGTCATTTGTAGTCGTTTGAGCCAAAACTGTATTTATTCCAAAAAAAGAAGCAAATAATAGAATTGTCAAAAAAGATGGTATCAAAATGTTAAAGTGTCGTTTTTTCATTGTGTAATTTTTATGCAGTATTTGCTAAACCAATTAAAAAAAGGCTATTCTGACTTATAAATTGAACAAGGTTTTAATCTTGTTTTTACTTTTTATCTAATAATTCTGATATGAGGTGTGTTGTCTTGAAGTTCTTTTAGTTCCGTTTGTATAACTTCTGCACCAGTAAAAGTACTGTAAAGAATTTCTAAGTTATTAATTGCTTCGTCGTAGCCACAATCGGGAGGTAAAACCTCTACATTGACTTTATATTTTAACATCAAAGTATCTTGTAGCGTATCACGAACAGAATTTATGTTCCTATATTGATAAAATACAAACATGGTTGTATCTACACGAGTAAAAATAGGCAATTCAAAAATTTTGTTTTTTACAGCAGGGTCGTAGTCTAAAGCAGTCGGCATAGCTTCATTGGTACGGGTAAAAACGCCTACAATTTCGGAAAAAGATGTATCTATGGCAGCCTGACTTTCTGCATTTGCATAAAAAGAAATGGCTGCAAATTGCACATTATCGCTTATAAAAGTGCAGTTTTCGCAACTAGAAAGTAGAAAAGGAAGACTAAGAACAGAAATATATAAGAACCTTAAAGAATAACGAGAAAAGTAATTCGGCATAAAATCAAGTTTAAAATAATTTGTAGCCACAAAAGTAACAAAGAGTTTGCTAACTCTCTCTAAAGTAATTCTCTAATTTTGATTTTTTATAGAATTTATAAGAATGAATAAAGAAATTTATTCATAATCTATTTCTCTAACTTTTTTAGTTGTTCTAAGTCGTTCTACTTCATTTCTCATTGTGTTTCGAAGCTCATCGCCTTTTTTTATTCCAGCTAGAGAAAGATTAGGATTACTTCTGTCCGAAGAGGTAATCTCAACTATGGAAAGTCCGACTAATCGTTGTAAAATTGGTTCGATAAGTCGTATATCTTTTATTCTATATAATTCTATTTCATCAGTTGTACGTGTCAAAATTCCTTTTTTTATAATAAGTCGTTCGCTTGTAAGTGTGTAATTGATGAAACGAGTATCGAAAATTTTTAGAAAAACGATACCAAAAGGAATAATTATACTACCCAATAAAAATATCCAAAAGAACATGTCTAATTTAGGGTTTTCAATGCCTTTTGTCCATAAATAAATAATCACAGTAGGAAGAAGAATCCCTAAAATTCCCCAAAAAATAATATTTCCAAGATGTAAAAGCCACGAAGGCGAACCTGTCCAGAGGGTTTGTTCGGAGGTAGAATTAGGGATATTATCTGATGGATTTGGCGTATTCATTTTAATAGAGTATAAATTTTTATTTATCAAACTTACAATAGAAAAACTAATCTAGCAAAATTAATGTATTTTGACTATTTTTGAGACAAAATAAATTATCATATATATGATTTCAGAGCAAGAATTACTAAATTTCTTAAATAATGGTGATATTGAATCAGATAGATTTGAATTAACACAAGCTACAAAAAATACAGATAAATTTAGTGAAGCTATTTGTGCTTTTGCAAATGATTATCCAAACCATAAAAAAGCAGGTTATTTAATTATTGGAGTGAAAGATAATAAAGAATTGGCAGGTTTAACAGTAAGTGATGAGCTTCAAAAAGATATTGCTTGTATTCGTCATAATGGACAAATATTACCACAACCTGCATTAGCTATTCAAAAATTTTCTTTTGAAAAAGGCGATGTATTAGTTGTAGAAGTTCAACCAGCTTTTCAGCCACCTGTAAGATATAAAGGAAAAATATGGATACGAACAGGTGCTACAAAAGCCGTAGCAAATGAACAAGAAGAAAGAATTTTAATTGAAAAACGAATTTCGACAGCACGAACTTTTGATGCACAACCCTGTTGGGAAGCTCAGTTTGAAGATATTTCATTACCTATTATCAAACTAGAGTATTTGCCTTTAGCCATCGATAAAGAAATTTTGGAAGCTAATCATAGAGAAATTACGCAACAACTTGCATCTTTGCGTTTGTTTGACTTAAAAAGTCAAAAGCCGACAAATGCAGCGATTCTGTTATTTGGATTAGATACAAAATATTTTTTTGCAGGTGCGTATATACAGTATATAAAAGTTAATAGCACAGAAAAAGAACTTGATAAAGTAGTTTCGGAAAAAGTGTTTTTGGGTAATTTATATACCGTATTAAAAGAAATTGATAACTTCATAAAATACAATGTTGTAATTACAAAGCCTGTTCGATTAGAGAATTCTTTTAAGGATAAAATGGTCAGTAATTATCCGTATATGGCTCTTCGTGAGCTTATTTTGAATGCTATCATGCACAAAGATTATGAAGCTAATACGCCAATTTATATCTATGAATTTTTAGATAGAATAGAAATTCATAACGCTGGTTTTTTGTACGGACAAGTAACAAAAGATAACTTTCCAGATACAAATGATTATCGAAATCCTATTTTGGCAGAAGCGATGAAAAACATGGGTTATGTCAATCGATTTAATTTTGGAATTAAAGATGCTCAAAAAAGACTGTTTGAAAATGGCAATACACCT
>DAIUBX010000464.1:0-3244 GCA_036846465.1 Bernardetia sp. | reverse complement strand
AAAAGACGTTGATAATGGGGAGAAAATGAAAAATAAATTTCGTGCGTTTGCCCTAGAGGCTATTAAAAAAGCTGCACAATATGCTAATTTTTTTGTATATCATGGACATGGTTCTACTTTAGGAGAAAATGGAAAAGTAGGAGGATTGTGTTTAGTGGATAGAATAAGTAGTAAACAACTTATTGCCGAACTCAAACTACCCAAAAACGCTGTGGTAATATTTGATTCAGTATGTGGTGGTGCTGGTTCTTCGGCTAGTGATGAGGGAGATATAGGAATGAAAGAAGCTGCTACTAGAGTGAATGATTATGCAGCTCCTTTTTTTAAAATAGGAGTGGGTTGTTATTATGCCAATAATTATACTGATGCGAATCTTAATTTTATTCGTAGCTTGTTAGAAGGAAAAACGATTGCTACTTTGTTTAAAGAAAATCATCCTTCATGTGACTATACAGGATATGCCTCTTTTGACAAAACAAAACAAGTAAGAGTTGTTTCAAGTGCTGGGGGTGCAAAAGGAACACGTACAAGTTATCCAAACGGTGTAGCAGTTACTACAGAATATATTTTTCCTAAAACATATGATATTGCTTGTGTAGCTAATCCAAACTTTAGCATCAAAGATGTATTGAGTAAATAAAAATGTTGGAAATGGAAAGGAAAACCAAAATCCTGTTACATAGCCCACAGAAAACAACAAGTTTCTAGCATTTTGCTTTGCTTGTTCGCCATTAAACCCTAAGAATCTTTAAGATACTTAGGGTTTTTTCATGGCTTTCTCTTCTAATTCCTTCACAAGTTGTTGTGTTTTTAATCGTTCTTCTTGTATTAATTTTTCAGTTTTTGCTTTGCTTTCAGCTAATGCTTGTTCTAATTTTTGTTTTTCTTCGTCTAGTTTTTTTTGAGTTTCTAGTTCTATTTTTTCAAAATCAGTTGTATTATTTTTCATAATGGAAAGTAATTTTAGTTTGAGAACAGATTACCAATTTACAAAAAAATACTCAATTTTTGAGCAAAATTCTTTCATGTATTTTTCTTAATTTTTACTTTCATTGTTTTACTCCTCCTCTAAAACTTCAGTACGCTGCAATTTGAAAGTAAACTGTGTTCCTTCCCCTACTTTACTTTTGACGCTAATTTTAGAATTATGTTTTTCAAGAATATGTTTTACAATCGCTAATCCTAAACCTGTTCCTCCTTCTTGTTTCGAACGGCTTTTTTCTATTCTATAAAAACGCTCAAAAATACGCACTAGATGTTCGGGTTCGATTCCATTACCATCATCTTTGATAGATATTTTTAGGTTTTTGGTAGTTTGAGTGAGTGTAACTGTTACCGTTCCGTTTTCTTTTCCATATTTTATAGCATTAATAATTAAATTTATCAAAACCTGTCGGATACGATTATAATCAGCATAAACATAAACACCTTCTTCATACTGACTAACCAATTTTAGCGTAACTCCACGTTTTTCGGCTTTTTCTTCAAGCTGTTCGAAGACTTCCAAAACTTGGTCTTGCATTTCGTATTCCTCCAAACGCATCGTAATATCGCCCGATTCTATTTGAGAAAGTGTCAGTAAATCTTCCACCAAAGCAGCCAACGCCTTTAAGCTACGAGCAGCCTTACCCAAAAAAGCATCACGTACATTTTCATCATCTACTGCGCCATCAATGAGGGTAAGAATAAAGCCTTGTGCCGAAAAAATAGGTGTTTTGAGTTCGTGAGAAACATCTGCAATAAATTCTCTTCGAAATGCTTCCATTCTCTTTAATTCATCAATTTCTTTTTGTTTTTGTCCTGCGTAAGCTGTGATTTCTTGATTTACTCTTCGAATAGGATTGGCAGAGGGAAGAAGATCAGAAGAAGGAGGAACAAATTTGAAATCTTTCTTTTTTATCTTTGATAATTTGCTATACACATTATTTATCTCCTTGAAAATAAGAAACTCAAAAGCAATATAGATTAATATAAAAGAAGACGAGAAAGAAACCAAAAAGCAAACCGATAAAGCCACTGAATTAACACTAGGAATCAATGATAAAAAAGCACTCGTTACACTACTTACCAAAAGAGAAAGTATAATGGCTACGGCTCTTGAGCTTACCAAAGAACGTTTGATAGCGTTTGTCAGTCTATCAAAAATGCTTTTAGCTTTTTTTTCTCCTGTTTTGTTTTCTAGGGGAGTTTTTGTTTTTATTATCATCTATGATTGCCAACTACATTAATTTCTTTCTATATTTCATCAGGCGACATAAACTTATACCCAACACCTTTTACAGTTTTGATATAATTATCTCCTATTTTTTCTCTGATTCTACGGATATGAACATCAACAGTACGAGCCAAAACATAGACATCTTGTCCCCAAATATTTTTCAATAAATCTTCACGATTATATACTTTATTCGGACTTTGAGCCAAGAAGTAAATCAACTCAAACTCTTTTTTGGGAAGTGCAATGTGTTCGCCATCCTTTTGTAAGGTATAACTTGTTTTATCGATATACAAATCCGAAATTTCAATGACTTCGTGTGATTGTGTTTGCTGTTTTTTAAACTCTCTACGGAAGAGCGCATTGATACGACTCATCAGCGCACGAGGTTTGATTGGCTTGTTCAGATAATCATCAGCACCAACATCAAAAGCTGCTACTTCTGAATATTCTTCGGCACGAGCTGTCAAGAAAATGATGTACGAATCTATCATATCAGGCATTTCACGAAGTCTGCGACAAGTTTCTACACCGTCCATTTTTGGCATCATGATGTCCAAAAGAATCAATTCTGGTTTAAAAAATTCAGCTTTCTTTATTGCTTCTTCGCCATTGGAAGCAATCTCTACTTCATATCCTTCACGTTCCAAATTGTATTTGAGCAAATCCAAAATATCGGGTTCATCATCTACGACAAGTACACGGTTGTTATTCTGCATGAGAATTTTATTTTTTTGGTTGTATAGAAGTAAAAATAGTCTGTATAAAATTCTGTGTTTTTAGGTTCACTACAAAATTAAACAAAAATGCCTCTATTCTTTTAATTTTACAAAAATAATCTTTGCACAGCAGTTTTACATTAAGGAATACATAAACTTATTATGAATTTTTGAAGTCAATATTTTTAATCTATTAACATAAAAAAACCATTTTAGAAATTAATCTAAAATGGTTTGTGTCAAATGAATGACTTTGTAGCGAGAACAGGACTCGAACCTGTGACCTCCGGGTTATGAGCCCGACGAGCTA
>DAIUBX010000463.1:0-3246 GCA_036846465.1 Bernardetia sp. | reverse complement strand
TATTTCAACAAAGAAACAGCGTATCTGATTTTTTTAATTAAGAAGGTCAGAGAAATTTTAATGTACATAAAAGATATTCCCCAATACTTTTCTATACTTTTCTTTTTCTAATTCTAAGTTAATAGTTTTGAGTACTCGTCCCCCTAAAATTTTCCTCAAATAGAAAAAGAAACATTCTCTGACCTACTGCCTGTTTGAAATTATAGTATCTCCAAACGAAGGACTTATTATCCCCTTGTTACTACTTAATGTCAAAAAGTGCTTGAAAATGACAACATGTTTCGAAAATAATTTAAATAATTTGGGATTTTATTTGTAAGTTGTTGATTTTCAGTTGTTTATGGGTGTGAAAAAAATTATTAAAAGAAGTAAAAAAATGCTTTATTGTTAATAAATGTTAAGAATTGATTGTCTTTAGGAAAGGTTCAATCCTATAGCGTGTTACTATTTCAATTCAACTTAGTAGAATAAATGAACTCTATGAATAATTACCTTTTCTAATTCTACCATTCATAACTCACAATTTATCATTCATAATTGTTTCTTAGTCCGTATATTTGTTTTTATAAATTCGTATTTAAAAATCTTTACACTCAAAATTGCATACAACTATGAAATTCAGAGCAGAAATTGACGTAATGCCACTTAAAGAAATTTTAGACCCACAAGGAAAAGCCGTAAAATTAGGTTTGGATAATTTGGGTGTAAAAGAAGTTCATGATGTAAGAATCGGAAAACACATCCAATTAGAAATTGAAGCAAAAGACAAAGCAGAAGCCGAACAAAAAGTAGAATTAGCCTGTAAAAAATTATTAGCTAATTTGATTATGGAATTCTATGAATATAAAATCTTTGAGGCTGAAATGGTTTAATTTTTTAGTGGTTATATCGCTCGTGAGACACGAGCAATGGTAAGTATTTTATCAAAAATGACTCCTCCGTTGCTCGTGTCTCACGAGCGACAAAACAATTAAACACAAAAATAGCGTAGGAAAAATTCCTACGCCATTTTCAATCCTATCCTATCCTTAATCTTTTGATTAATTAAAATTAATCTTCAATTTCTTTTATCGTTACTGAGTAACGAGCAACGTCTTCTTTCTTTATTCCTTCCAAACGGTAGGCTCTACCGATGCTACGAATTTGATTTGCTTTCAAAGATGGTTCAGAAGAATTTATGAAATATGTCATTCTGCTGTCCAAAGTTTGTTCTTGATGTCCTATCCATTTAATTTCTGCTTGTAAAAGTTTTACTTGTCCTTTTTCTGTTGCATTTTGAATTTCCCATTCAAAGTGATGAAAAGCTCCTAGTTTGCCATTTTCTTCTACTTCTTGTAAATTACTAATTCGCTCAGAAAGCAAAACATTTGGATTAAAATCACTCATATCATTCCATTCCAAACTTACAGGAACAGTATTAATTTCTGTATTTTCTTGATATTCTACTTTTTCTACTCGTACTCTTACTAAAGTTGCATTTTCTACAAACTCTTCTTTGTACTCCAAGTAACGAAATGGAATTGATTCGCCTTTTCTAGCTATTGGATCAAACGTTTCTATGGCTTGTACTACATCTTGCGCTATGGCATTTCCATCTCTATCCAAAAGCTCTATTTTGAGTTTGAGACTAGAAATTGCACCACTAGAAACATACAAATCAGCTAATAAATTATAAGAGTATGAACCATTAAAATTCTTGAACTTAGATTGTTCTACTTCTAATTTCAAACCTTCAAACTTTGGATTTATTATCCATTCAACAGGCAAATGAAGTCCTTCGTCTTCCAAAATTGTAATTGACCTTAAAGAACCTTCTGCTTGCATTGGCGAATTTTCTTTATCAAAAGCCAAATTAGCTGTATTATTATTACTTTTAAGAGTTAATAGCTCGTCAGCAAATGTAACTTGATCAGCACCTTGCTCTAAATAATTATAACCCAAATAACCACTAGAGAGAAACATAACACCGACAAGTCCCATCATAATATTGGTATGCCAAGAGCGTTTTTTCATTGCTTCTTCAAAAGCTGCACCTTTATAAATCTGACTCAAAAGTTGCATTGCTTTATAGTGTTGAGGCTCGTTATCTACACAACGACGAGCCAAACCTGCTGCACGATATTTGTCCGTTGCTTTTCCATAATCCAACCAACGATTATAAAATGAAACAGCCAAGCCAAAAAGAGCTTCTGTATGATTGGGATGAATAGCTAATACTTTTTCAAATTCTCTGATAGCATCATTCCAATTTTGAAATTCAGCATAACCATATCCTCTGCGTAAATGAGATTCTAAAACAGCTTGTAACTCATAATAATCGGCTGCATTCATTGCCTCAGCAGTTTTGCGATAACGACTATTGTTAGAGAATAGCTGATAGAATAGCTCTTCGGATTTATAGAATATATAGTTTATCATAATTGAAAAAGATTGAAAGTTCTTGTAGCGTACTGGTCTTATTTTTTAAATCTTCTTGTAAGTCTTATCACATTCTTAATTTAAGTTTGCTGCTTTAGAATTGATAGATACTATTCAAAATCCACGCAAGAAATCACGCCAAAACACCAAACTACCTTCGTTTTCGATAAACGCAAACAGACTTTAAGACAAACCTCTACATTTTTTGGATAAAGGAAAATGAGTGATAAAGCCCAAAAATGGAGAGCATACTCAAAAAATGGTAAAAACCTCATAAAATTGATAATTAAGTAGAAAATGAAGATTAAAAACTTGATTATGAGGGAACAATGAATGCCCAAACTTTAAAGAATATAAAAAAATGGTATTGATAAAGTCATTAAAACCGAATGACTGATTTTTTTAGTAATTTTGTAATTAATCAAAAAAATCAATATTCACTAATCAAAAAAACAAGTATATGTTACTACAAGCAGGTATGGATCAATCAGGAATGATAAATATTTTAATGATTGTCGGTATGGTAGCCGTCTTTTACTTCTTCTTATTACGACCTCAACAACAACAACGTAAAAAACAAAAAACATTTTTAGAATCTCTAGCTAGAGAAATGAAAGTAGTTACGACAGGTGGCTTACACGGAAAAATAATCGACGTAAGCGAAACAACCGTAACTGTAGAAATAGATAAGGGGGTTCGTATCAAATTAGATAAAACAGCTATTGCTTACGAATCTGGAGTAGTTACTGACACCAAAAAATAAATATTCAACTCATTTTAAAACCGTACACTTTTATTTAAGCTCAATTTTTGGATTTTTAAAAATTA
>DAIUBX010000462.1:0-3249 GCA_036846465.1 Bernardetia sp. | reverse complement strand
TAGGAGAAAACCCATCAAAAATTTCGATGGGAAGCATCAGCCAAAAACCAGCCGTAGAAGACCAAAGAGCTGTTTTTTCTGAGTAATTCCGTTTTTTGAAAGAATAATAACTTAACTTACCTAATTGATAGGAAGTATAAGCGTGTCCAAATTTGTCTAGCTGATTCCATTGTTTATTATCATTAAAAAAATGAAATGAAGTTTGATTTTCATTTTTGTACCAAGTTTGATACAAAAAAGTCATTCCACCTGTATAAATTGTAGCTGCTACTGTTGGAAGCAACCATTTTTTAGTTCTTTTTTCAGTTTCGAAAATAGTATCTTGCTCAAATTGAGTATTTTGGGAAAAAGATGAAAGACATAAAAATAAAAACCCAAAAAAGGCAAGAATCTTGAACTTAGAACAATTAGAGTAAAACATCAAAAATTATTTTTAGAAAATTTTGTAATTCGAATCAATATACCTCTATTTTTACTCCAAAAATTGGTTTATTGAGAAAAAATACTTTACTTTGTGTACAAAAAACACTAAGAAAAACAATACTCACTTACTTAACGCACTATTTATGTATAGCTACGAATACCCACGCCCTTCTGTTACCGTTGATTGTGTCATTTTTGCTTGGGACAGCGAAAACTCTGACCTAAAAATACTTTTGATAGAACGAGCGCACGATCCTTTTGCTGGAAAATGGGCATTCCCTGGTGGTTTTGTAGATATGGATGAAGATTTGGAAACGGCAGCACGACGAGAACTTGAAGAAGAAACAGGCATGAACAATCTATTTATGGAACAACTCTATACCTTTGGTTCGCCAAATCGTGACCCAAGAGGACGAGTAATTAGTGTTGCTTATTATGCTTTGGTAAGTTTGGCACATCATGCAGACCAAATAAAAGCAGCTTCTGACGCTGCTGATACGCAATGGATTAATGTCAAAAATCTTTCAGAAATTCAACTTGCTTTTGACCATGAAGAAGTCATGAAGATAGCTTTAGAAAGATTGCGTGGAAAAGTTCGTTATCAACCAATTGGTTTTGAATTATTACCCGAAAAATTTCCTCTTTCTCAACTCCAAATTTTATACGAACAAGTTTTGGGAATGACACTTGATAAACGAAACTTTAGAAGAAAGATACTAAAAACAAAACTTCTACTTCCCTTGGATGAATATCAACAAAATGTTTCACATCGTGCTGCACAGCTTTACAAATTTGATAAAGATAAATACGAACAGCTTGTGAAAGAAGGCTTTGTATTTGAGATTTAATACTCAACAAATACGACTCAGAACCTTTGTTGGTGTTTTAGCGAAGTGACACCAACAAATTTACTTTCTCTTTTCCATTTTCCCAATCTGAATATTGAGTGCTTTTACTGAAATTTGTATTTCAATGACAGATAAAGAAAGTGAAAACATTAGAAAAACTAAACTTATTCCAAAGAGCCATTGCCCAACTTCCATTTGTCCCCAAAAAAGCACAAACATACAGACAACACACAAAAGCAAACTAGAAACGCCTAAAAATTGCATATTTCGAATCAAATAAACTCGTTTGCGAAGGTTTCTAATTTGTTCTATCAAAATTTTGTTAGGTTCGCTTTCATATTTTTCGTGTAAATTTCTGATAAGTGTAGCAATGGCTAAAAAACGATTGGTATAAGCCAACAAAAGCAAAGAAATAGCAGGAAAAAGTAAGGCTGGTGTAGTAAGACTGATTTCCATAAAGCAAAAATAATAGATAATTTTGTAACAAATAAAAACTTCAAAAAAATCAAATTAGATTTTCAAGAGTTATAAAGCGATACAAAGAAAAGGGAATATTATTTGCTATTCTGAATTATATCTTATAAAAAATCAAAAAAATTATAGTATCAATAACTGATTTTAATCTAAAATACCCTCTGATGAATTTTAATTCCAAAAAATCAATTCTTTTATTTTCTGTTTCCTTTTCTATTCTACTAGGACTATTTCTACTAATTCCTTCTCTTGTTTTTGCTCAAGATAAAACAGATAATGATGGTTGGGATACATCTCCAGCAGATAATACACCAAAAGTAGATACGACAATTGTAGAACGAAAAGCTCTTTTAGCCTACGGAGGAGATTCTATCCGAATAGCTAGTATTGAAGGAAAATTAGGAGTTTTGAATGATACAAATGCGACTATTGTTCCTTTTCAATATGAGAAAATAAGTTTTTTTGAAAGTGAAGATTCTACCTGTACACGTTGGGAAGGAACTCTATTGGTACAAAGTAGAGGAAAATATGGAGTTTTGGATGCAACAGGAAAACCACTTACAGCACTTTATGAAAAAATTGAATTTATGCCAGAAACCTGTCAGAGTGCAAGTGGAAAAACGAAAGTTATGTTATTTCATGATAGAGGAAAAGTAGGCTTGGCAGATGCCTATGGAAATGTAGTGATTCGTCCTTCGTATGATGAAATTGAGTTTGTAAAATATTATATTACTCGCTACGGAGATACTGCCAAAATTGAAAGAATATTAAAACCAGAACTTATTACAGCAAAAAAAGATGGAAAATATGGGCTTTTTGACCTTCATGAAAATATTCCTCTTTTGCGTTCAGAATACAATGCCATTGATTATTTACAAGACATAAAGGTAGAAGATAAGAAAAAAACACATTCAACTCATATCTTGAAAATAAGACAAGGAACGAAATATGGTTTTCTTACTTTGCATAATAAAGCAGTTTTAGTTCCTCAATACGATTATTTAGGAGAGTTTTCGGCTGAAAAAGGCAAGACAACAGGAAAAGCAGAAGAATTAGTTGCGTTAGTCCAAAAAAATGGAAAATGGGGTTGGATAAATTTGGAAGGAAAAGAAGTAATAAAAGTAAATTATGACGCAGCAGAAGCCTTTCGTAAAGATATTGCCTTTGTCAGAAACGGTAGAAAATGGACGGCTATCGACAGAAATGGAAAGCAAACACTAGAAGATTCGTATGAAGAAATAAAATACCTTGCCTTAGAAACCGAACAAAATGCCTTTTTCAAAACACTTATTATAGCCAAACAAAAAGGAAAATATGGAATTTTAGATATAGAAGGAAAAACATTGCTCAATTTTGAATATGATAAACTTACCTTTGTGCCTGAAAAATTTGGCTTCAACGTCGAAATAAATGGCGAAGAGAAATTTGTCAATTTAAAAACAAAATAAGAATCAGTTATCAGTTATCAGTTATCAGTTATCAGTTATCAGTTATCAGTTATCAG
>DAIUBX010000461.1:0-3251 GCA_036846465.1 Bernardetia sp. | reverse complement strand
TTTCCCATTATCAACGTCTATTTTCTTCGAAAATACACGATTGCTAAGGGAGAAAAGTACTATTTTTATTTATTTACCTTAGCAATCGTCAGTTATCGAAGATAACAAGACGTTGATAATGGTGAAATAAATGATAGCTTGACGGACATGGTCTCCTCACGAGCGACTTATATTATAATCCAAAAATACAGAAATGAATTTTGATTTTAATAGACTAGGCATTTTTTCCTCAAAAATAAGCCATTGATAATGGTAATACATGTTGTTTTCTGCAAAAAATAAACTAAAAAATCACACGATGAAAAATTTTCATTTTTATCTCTTCAGAATTTAATTTTTAAGAATTCAATAAAAATTAATCTACTCGTAACAGAAAGACAATAGTTTCACTTTTTAGTAAACAGAACTATCTTTTTTTAGCAAAAAAATCGTTTTTTTTGAATTATAATCTACTGAATTACAGAGCGTTGGATTATTGTGCAACTTTTTAAAATTATTTTTTTCGCAACAAAATATCTTTTTTGTATCGTATTTTTAATGAATTTCCAAATATTATTTTTTTTATTGAAAATTCCACAAAATTAATTAGCTATTTTGTTCAAAATGAGGGGTTTAGCTGCTTGCATACAAAATTTTGTAGTGTCAGAAATACCTCGTACTTTTGATATGTACTTATTTTTTACCGATTAAATTTTTTATATACTATGGCAAACGTAATGGATTCTACGAAGGAAATGTTAGATTTTTGGGCAACTACTCAAAACAAAATCGTGGAAAACTGGGTAGGTTCTACTCGTCAGCTCCAAGAAGCAGCTAAAGAAGGCAAAGTAATGGAGCAAGCTACGGACATGTATAAAAATTGGTATGACAACCAAAAAAGCATCATCTCTGAAGCAGTAGAAAAAGGCAAAACAATTTCTTCTGAAACAATGCCAGAACAAGTAACTCAACTTATGGAACAACAATCTACTCTTTCTAAAAAGTGGATGGATACAATGAGTGAAATGGCTGACCGTCAGATGCAAATGGCTCAAATGACTAATACAAATGGTCAAGGTGCTATGAACATTCAAGAAAATGCTACTAAAGTGCAAGAAATGATGACTAGCTCTTACAAAACTTGGTTAGAATCTACTACCGAGATGATGAATGAGAGCAAAAAAATGATGACTTCTAATCCTGCTTTTAAAGCGATGCAACCTATGCAAGAAGCATTTGAAAACATGACTAAAGGTGCAAAGACCTATTTCGATGCCTACGAAATGTGGAAACCATTTGTGCAAATGACCAACAACAAAAATTTTGATGTAAAAGAATACTTCAAAATGATGAACATGGACAAATTGCAAGAAATGACGAAAGGAATGTTTGCTCAAAATCCCTCTCAGTTTGGCTTTGCCAACTTCGGACAAATGAGTGAGCAAATGAACAAAATGGTGGAGCAGTATCGTACTTCGATGACTAACAATCCAATGTTTGCTCCTTACAAAGAAACTATCGAAAAATTCTCTTCTATGATGCCAAAAATGGACATGACTAACTTTGACATGTCTAAAATGATGGATATGATGAAAATGGAAAACATGGATATGTCCAAAATGATGGGCATGATGAACATGGAAAACCTAAATATGTCAAATCCTCAGTTTGGTAAAGAAATATATGAGCGTATGGAAAGAATGTATGCTCCGTTTTATAAATTAATGCCTCCAAGCAAAGAAAAAGAGTCAATCAAACTTTTCTCTCACATGCAAACTATTTTATTTGATTACCAAACAAAAATGGCTGATATGAATGCTATTATTGGTAAAACAGTAAAAAGTAGCTCTGAAGAGTTTATGACTAAAATGTTTGAGGCTGCAAAAGACGGAAACGTTAATACATACAATGAGTTCTACATGAACTGGCTCAATCATTTAGAAGGAAATATGATTGATATTTTCAAAGGCGATGAATTCTCTAAATTACAAGGCGAAGTTTTGGCTCTTCAATTAGATTTGAAAACCAACTTCAACAAAGGAATGGAACAAGTTCTTTCCCCTTACCCTGTAGTTTTGAATTCTGAAATTGATGAACTTGCAAAACAAGTACACGCATTGAAAGCTCGTATCCGTGAGCTAGAAAACAATGCTGAAGCTACTTCGATTGCAAAAAAATCAGAAACAAAATCAGAGGCTAAACCAGAAGTAGAAGAAAAGGCAACACCTGCCAAAGCAACTACAACTAAGAAAGCTACAAGCAAGTAATTTTGAATCTAAATCATTCTGAATTTGAGTAGTTATTTCAGAATGTGAGTACAGTTTTTTAAGTAAACCTGTATTTTAGTGAAATCTAACATTTCCTTCAAATAAAACCCTAACTTCATAGTGAAGTTGGGGTTTTTGATGAAAAAAAGCGTATTTTGTAGCGTACCTTTTAGGGTGCGAAGCGTACCATAATTTTTAAGGTTCGGAAAAATACGTATAACAAAAAATACTCACACCCTAGAGGGTGTGCTAGTAAATACACACAAACTAAATTTTATTATGGCAAATCAAACCGACTCAACTACGCATAACAACGTATTTGAAAGTTTTACAAAAGAAATTACTGAGCAAACAGAAAAGCTAGTAAAAGGCTTCCAAATGCTCAATGAAGTAGAAGAAATTGATGTCGCAACAGCTCAAAAAGAAGTAGTTTGGAGTGAAGACAAGGTAAAATTATACCGTTATTCTTCTTCCAAACGCAAACTCAAAACGCCTTTATTGATTGCTTATGCACTCGTTAATCGTTTTGATATGATGGATTTGCAATCTGACCGTAGTTTTATCAGAAATTTACTAGATAGTGGAATTGATATTTATTTAATCGATTGGGGCTATCCTTCTCGTGTTGATAGATATTTGACGATGGAAGATTATATCAATGGATATATTAATTCTTGCGTTAATTTTATCAGAAAAGAACACGGAATTGATAAAATAAACTTGCTTGGTGTTTGTCAAGGAGGTACATTTTCTACTATTTATACAGCTCTTAATCAAGACAAAATCAAAAATTTGATTACCCTTGTCGCTCCTTTTGATTTTAATACTGATGATGGTCTTTTATTCAAATGGTCAAGAGATTTAGATGTTGATAAAGTAGTTGATGGAAATGATGGACTTGTACCGGGAGAGTTTTTGAATATGGGTTTTGATATGTTGAAACCATTGAGCAAATTCAAAAAAATGGCTACCATTACCAATATGATGGAAGACAAAGGTAAAATG
>DAIUBX010000460.1:0-3255 GCA_036846465.1 Bernardetia sp. | reverse complement strand
CTCGTGTCCCCACGAGCGACCTACCACAAACAATTCCTTAAGTTGACAGCATTGACCTTCGGTACTGACCTACTATTTAGTTAAAATAAGGTCAGTACCGAAGGTCAGACCGAATGAAATGCAGGATAATTACTTTTTAAAATCGTAAATCTATGTTTTTACACAAAATAAATCATAAAAATTGCATTTCCTTCAATTCTTTACGAACTTTGCACCCAAATTCTAGTTAGTTTGTAATTAGTCTAAATAATTCATTTCTAGTCAGAATATGTTTTTAGACTTTCTTACTTTATAACCTAACGTTTTTCATAAAAAAGAAACCATTCAAAAATGCTCAATATAAACAACTTACAAGCCAGTATCGATACAGGTACAGGTGCAAAAGAAATCTTAAAAGGACTTAATCTTGAAGTAAAAGCTGGAGAAGTTCATGCTATCATGGGACCAAATGGTTCTGGAAAAAGTACGTTAGCTTCTGTTTTGGCAGGAAGAGAAGACTACGAAGTAACAGGAGGAAACATAACTTTTGAAGGAAAAGACCTTTTAGACCTTGCTCCTGAAGAACGTGCAGGAGAAGGAATATTTTTGGCTTTTCAATATCCTATCGAAATTCCGGGAGTAAGCAATGCTACTTTCATGAAAACGGCTGTCAATGAAATTCGTAAATACAAAGGACAAGAAGAATTAGACGCAGTTTCGTTTTTGAAATTGATGAAATCAAAAGCTACTGAAATGGAATTGGATTCTTCACTTCTGACAAGAGCATTGAATGAAGGTTTTTCGGGTGGAGAAAAGAAAAAAAATGAGATTTTTCAGATGGCAATGTTAGAACCAAAATTAGCTATTTTGGACGAAACAGACTCTGGACTTGATATTGATGCCCTCAAAATTGTTGCAAATGGTGTGAATCGTTTCAAAAATGAAAATAATGCAGTGATTGTAGTTACACACTATCAACGCCTTTTAGATTATATCGTTCCTGATTTTGTTCACGTTTTGTATCAAGGTCGTATCGTAAAATCGGGTACAAAAGAACTTGCTTTAGAATTGGAAGCAAAGGGTTATGATTGGATAAAAGAAGAAGTGAATTCAGTTACCAGTAATCAGTAATCAGTTACCAGTATTCAATTACAGTAATGAATTTTTACCTCAATACCGTTGTTGGTGTTTTAGCGTAGCGACACCAACAACAAAAACACCCACTATTTATGACAACTACTTTAGACGATACAAAATCTACTTTTTTAGCTCCTTTTGAGGAATTAGCTGAAAAAGTAAGCGAAAATATAAATACAGATAAACTTTCTTTAGCCAAAAAAACAGCTTTAGAAGCTATCGAAAATGGAGCTTTTCCAACAACAAGAAATGAAGAATGGAAGTTTACAGATATAAAAACTATTCTTTCTAATAAATTTGAATTACAAAGTAAAAAGGATTCATTAAATTCTGATTTAGATTTGAATGAATTAGATTATTTTTTGAATAAGAATAAAGACTTAAACTCGCATGTTCTTGTTTTTATTAATGGTCATTTTTCAGATAAATATTCTGATATAAAAACAACCAACGATAAAATTTCTATCAAATCGCTTTCAGAAATTGAATCTACTCATTCTATTTTTGATAAATTTGAAAATGATTCGGTTAGTATTTTTTCTGACCTCAATACTGCTTTTGCTACCGACGGTTATGTTATTGAACTTGCAGCGAATCAAGAATTGGAAATTCCTGTTTTTGTTTATTTTGTAAATGATGCAAGCCAGAAAAATACGCTTTCACAGGTCAGAAACTATATTTCTGTTGGTGAAAATAGCCGTTGTACGATTATAGAAAACTACATTACAAAAGGCGAAAATCCGAACTTGACAAATGTTTTGACTTCTGTAAATGTTGAGAAATACGCAAATGTAAAGCATTACAAAATACAAGCAGATTCGAAAAGTCAGTTTCAAGTAGGAAGCACACACGCAAATCAAGCCGATAATAGCAGTTTTACAAATACGACAATTTCACTAGCAGGAAAACTAATTCGTAATGATTTGAGAATTATTTCTGGAGAACATTGTGAAACGTTCATGAATGGACTTTATTTATTGAACGAAAAAACACACGTTGATAATCATACCGTTATTGACCATCAGCGACCAAATTCGTACAGTAACGAAACCTACAAAGGTGTTTTAGATGGCAAATCAAGAGGTGTTTTTAATGGAAAAATATTTGTTCGTCAAGCTGCACAAAAAACAAATGCCTTTCAGACGAATAAAAATGTTTTGCTTTCTGATGATGCTATTTTGAATACAAAACCTCAATTAGAAATCTGGGCAGATGATGTAAAATGTTCGCATGGCGCAACAACTGGAAAACTAGACGAAGAGGCTTTATTTTATTTACAAGCAAGAGGAATTCCGAAAAAGAAAGCAAAATCATTATTATTACAAGCCTTTGCAGAAGAGGTTTTGGATAGTATCGAAATTGATGTTTTGAGAGAGTTTTTGAAAAATGAAATTGAAAATCGTTTGAGTTTGTAAATTCAAAGTTTAAACACAGAGTTACAGAGAACACAGAGAATGAAAAATAAAAAAATTCCTTTTTGAATACATAAATTATGTATTTGAAAAGGAATTTTTTTTGACTAAATTTAATTTTGAAAACCATAAATCAATTTTTACTTATGAAACCAACTACACATTTTTCTAAATCAGAATTATTCAAAAACACTATTTTTTCATTTGAAATTGTAGTGTTAATTATTGTAGGAATTATCGGTTTGATTTTGGTTTACAATACAGAAAGTTCTACTCAAATAGATATTTTGGGCTTGAGTGCCGTATTTCTTATTCTAGTAGTTGTATGGATTTTGGCTCTTTTTGTATATAGAAATTATGTTTTGAATGATATTTTGAAGCAATTAGAAAAGAATAATTTTGAGCTTTTAGATTTCACGCTTACGCCTACACAAATAGAATTTCAAAAAAATCAAAAGTCGTATCTCTTAAAAACAGAAGATATAAGTTTGAGAAATATTGATTTTGTATTAGAACCCACCAACAGAATAAAAACAAAACACAAACAAAATTTAGATTGGAAAAGAGAAGCAAGAACCTATTTTTATACGTCAAAAGTAACTCAAAAACTTCTTGATTTTGCAGAAAGTCAAAAATAAAAAATTCCTTTCTGAAAAAATTGCTTAAAACAATATATTCAAAAAGGAATTTTTCTTAACTGATAACTGATAACTGATAACTGATAAGA
>DAIUBX010000459.1:0-3262 GCA_036846465.1 Bernardetia sp. | reverse complement strand
GAAGATATTTTAATTGAAAATCATCCTCATATCGGAACAAATAAATTACCTAGAATTATAGCCGAAATGCGTCAAAGTATTTTAGATGCAGGAGGAGAAGTTTTGTTTGAAACTAAAGTAACCGATTTTATTATCATAAAAGGAAAAGAAGAAGAACTCAAAGGTGTCGTTTTAGAAAATGGCGATAAAATAGAAGGAATTGGAGTTATTCTAGCAACAGGACATTCGGCAAGAGATATTTTTGAGCTTTTGGACAAGAAACAAATTTTGATTGAAGCTAAACCGTTTGCTATCGGTGTTCGTGTAGAGCATCAACAAAAACTCATCGATAAAATTCAATACAAGCGAGATGAGCGTGAAAAATATTTACCTGCTGCGTCTTATTCATTGGTTCAGCAAGTTCCTTTTGATAATTTGGATAAAGGTGTTTTTTCATTTTGTATGTGTCCGGGAGGATTTATTGTTCCTGCTGCGACGTTGCAAGGCGAAGTAGTGGTAAATGGAATGTCGCCTTCAAAACGAAATTCAAGATATGCCAATTCTGGAATTGTAGTAGCAATAGATGAGCGAGAATGGAATAAAAAATACGCAAAAAAAGGAGCTTTAGCAGGATTGTATTATCAAGAAGAAATCGAAAAAAATGCTTGTCAGGTTGCAGGAAATACACAAGCAGCACCAGCACAAAGATTGATAGACTTTACACAGAAAAAAATATCTTCATCGCTTTTAGACACTTCCTATCAACCGGGATTGGTTTCAGTAGAAATGGGAAAAGTTTTGCCTCCAGAAATTGTAGAACGTTTGAGAATGGGTTTTAAGGCATTTGATAAAAAAATGAAAGGATTTTTGACCAATGAAGCTCAAATTGTGGGTGTAGAAAGTCGTACCTCTTCGCCTGTTCGTATTCCTAGAGAACAAGAAACAAATCAGCATCCAATTTTAAAACGCTTTTTTCCATGTGGAGAAGGTGCTGGTTATGCTGGTGGAATTGCTTCGGCTGCAATGGACGGAGAACGCTGTGCAGAAAAATTGGTAGAATTATATGGGAAATAATTTTTTTTGATTTGTTGCAGCATTTTGTCAAATTCTTTCGTTCTCCTCTCAACTTATTTAATTAAAAACCACAAAAAATCAAAATGAAACAACTATCATTTCTTTCAGTTGCTTTACTTATTTTCTCTATTTTATTTTTTAATTCTTGTAAAAAAGATGATGAATTATCTACTAGAGATAAATTTATTGGAAAATGGCAATATGAAGCTGTAACGTATGAAGTATACGAAAATGAACAACTTGTAGATAGTGGTTCTGATCCTATTAATGGAGCAACTATTGAATTTAAAGAGAATGAAACTTTTGTTGCTAATTTTATAGATCAACAAGATGGCACTCTTCAAACTGATAATGGAGTATGGAAGTTAGAAGGAAATACGCTTACGATTGGAGAAGTGGGAGATTTAGAAACGTTAGAAATAAAAGAAATCTCACAACAAAAAATGATTTTGGCATCTGAAGAAGAGTTTACAGAAGATGGAATTACTTATAAATTTGAAAGTGAAGTTAGTTTTACAAGACAATAAAAATAAAAAAAGTTGTTCACCAAAAAAACCGTTTCAAAAACTAAATTTTGAAACGGTTTTTTTGTAAAAATCAAAATACTATTTGATTTAGAATTGCTCTAAACGAGAGAAAAAGAAGTTTCCTTCGATTTGTGCATTCTCATCAGAATCTGAACCGTGAACAGCATTTGCTTCGATAGATGCGCCATATTTTGCACGAACAGTTCCTGCTGCTGCATCTTTAGGATTAGTTGCACCGATAAGTTTACGGAAATCTTCAACTGCATTTTCTTTCTCTAAGATAACAGCCATAATATTTCCAGAAGACATATAAGAACACAAATCTTTGTAAAAAGGACGCTCTTTGTGTACTTCATAAAACTGTCCTGCACGTTCTTCTGAAAGACGAGTAACTTTTGCAGCCACCAAACGGAAACCTGCAGCTTCAATCATTGCTAAAATATTGCCTGTGTTGTTTGCGCTAAAAGCGTCAGGCTTAATCATTGTGAAAGTACGGTTAGTTGCCATAATTTTTCTAATTCAATTTTAAGTAAAAAATATTTTTGTGATTTCCTTTATAATAAATTACAAGAAAAAATCAATGGCGCAAAAGTACGCTTTTTTATCTAAAAATAAGAATTATTACCAAAAAGAAGTTCTAAAATACTAACGAGCAAAATTAATATTTACTTTCCTTCTCCAAACATATTCATAATATCTTCTGAAACTCCCATAGCAGAAAATCCTCCGTCGTGATAGAGATTTTGCATAGTTACTTTTTTAGTAAAATCAGAGAATAAAGAAATTACATAATCAGCACAATCTTGAGCAGAAGCATTTCCCAAAGGCGACATTTTTTCGGCATAATCCATAAAGGCATCAAAACCACCTACACCTGTTCCTGCCGTTGTAGCCGTTGGAGATTGTGAAATGGTATTGACTCTTACTTTTTTAGATTTACCCAAACGATAGCCATAACTACGAGCAATAGACTCTAAAACAGCTTTTGCATGAGCCATATCACTATAATCTGGGAAAGTTCTTTGTGCTGCAATATAAGAAAGAGCAACAATAGAAGCCTCATCATTCAAAACATCCATTTTTTCAGCTACTTGAAGCATTTTATGAAAAGAAAGTCCTGAAATATCAATCGCTTGAAGTGTCCAAGCGTGATTCAAATCGCCATAATCTTTTTTCTTACGCACATTCGGACTCATTCCGATAGAATGCAAAGCAAAATCAAGTTTTCCTCCCAAATGTTCCGTAGCTTTTGCATATAAATTTTCCCAGTCAGCTATCGAAGTGGCATCAGCAGGAACAACAATGGTATTGCATTTATCTGCTAATTGTTGAATTGTTCCCATTCGTAGTGCAACAGGAGCATTTGTCAAGACAAATTTTGCGCCTTCTGCATGAGCAGTTTCTGCAATTTTCCAAGCGATAGAATTTTCATCTAAAGCTCCCGAAATAATACCTACTTTTCCTTTAAGTAAATTATACATAAGTTTTGGTTTGTGTTTTATGTAGCGTACCCTTTAGGGTGCGAAACTGTATCGTACTCTTTAGAGTGCGAAATGTATTGAATTAATTTAAATTAGATTTTATCTGAATCATCATTCCATAAACAATCAAAGTTTGTGCAGCGATATAGGTAGCCATCACAAAAACGGGTGCAAAAGGAATGTTTATTGTTTTGACAAAAA
>DAIUBX010000458.1:0-3271 GCA_036846465.1 Bernardetia sp. | reverse complement strand
TGTCGTTTTGATAATTCCCGTCCAAACTAAAATAGGCTTTTTACGCTTTTTGTAAGAAATAGTATAATTTTCTTCTCCATTACGTTGTGAACTTTTCCAGTTTTTGAAATTTTCCTCTCCTTTTTCTAATATATCTTTCCACAAATCAACAGACTGAACATAAAAGCCTATTTTTTCACCTTTACAAACACCATTTTTAGAACTTGTTGTGCTCAAACGAAGTCCACTAGAAGAGTTTATTGAACGAATAATTGAGGTTTTATCCAAAGCATAACGAGTTTTTTTGATTTCCTCAATTACTTTTGCTGTTCCGTCTTTGTTTATTCCGATGGCAAGTTGAATTGTATCATAAAAAAAACGCTCTTCTTTATTTGGATTTGCATAAAAAGCACTTTTATAGGTTTTGTGTTCTTCATACGCTATGGTATCACCTACTAGACTATAAAAACTTTGAGTTTTTGGCGTAAGTTCTTTTCTGTCTGCATATTTGGGTTTGATAGTACGAAAGGCATCTGTGTAATTTTGACTTTGCTCTACATCAATCTGTTCTGATAAAGCCTCTATCTTTTCAGAAACTAAATTAACATCGGCACATTCACAATTATTTGCATTCGTTTGATGCTCATCAACTGTATCTTTTTTATACAAAAAACGAAGTGTATAAAAATCTCTCTTTACTGGAATCCCTTTTACGATAATAGGCTGATTATTTGTTTGCCACGTTGAAGGAGGATTATTTACATCATTCACGTCTGAAGATTTAGAAGAGCTAGAAGGATTTGAATTACTCGCCAAATAAACTTTCATTCCTTTTTTACTTTTTGTGTCAGTATTGTAAGTAGGCATTTCAATATCAATTTCCTTTTGAAGTTTTACTTTTTTGCCATTTGAAGTAGCTTCAAGATGCAGCATTCCACCACTCTCTAAAAAACCATTTTTTGTGTTGGTAGCTAATCCAGAAAGCAAAACGGTTTGTTTGTCGTAAAATTCTTTCACTTCAAAAATGACAGGCGCAGTAACAGGACTTCCATCAAGAAAAACAAAAGAACCCGAATCGATATGAATATAAGTTCCTAGTTCACAATAAATATCTTGTTCGTCATTATTTGAAATTTTGAAAGTCTGTGTTTGGGGAGCAAAACGCTGGAAAAATTCAGACGAATCTTTTGCAGAAAGAGCATTATATAAATCTTGCTTATCTGTATTCTCATTATCAGAATATACAGGACGAATAGAATTTGGCTGTTGTTCGTTGTTAATGGTGTTAGCATTTCCATTATTCGAATAACTATTTTCTTCTAAATTTCTATCAGACTCAGAATTATCAGAAGTTATGGTGTTTTCTTCCTTGTCATTAATTTTATCTTCCTTCGAGTCAGAACTTGTTGTGCAAGAACTTACAGAAAATAAAAGGCAAACAAATAGAATAAAAAGAACCGAATTAAAATCACGAAATGAAATATTGCTGGTTTTCATAGTAGTTGAGTTTAGGATTGTTAGATAATTGAAGTTTTAGGCTTATATTTTTTGTGCTTGAATTTTAAACGTTTTTTATTAGACAAGTAATAATTAATTTCATACTACTAGACATTTTTAGAAAAACATAAATAGGTCAGTCCCAAAGGGCAGACCGTTTACTAAACAGGCTACAAACGGTCTGCTCTACGAGACTGACCTACATAAAAATAATAGCTAGATAATATTTTTGTCTAGTAGTATGAATTAATTTCTAAAGATAACCTAGTGGGTCTTGCATTTCTTTAAAACTAACTTCTTCATAATTAAGTGAAATAGATTCATTTCCAATTATTGTTTGTTGTAATACCATCAATAACTTATATTTGAACTAATTCAATATGAAATATAATTTTTAGTAGATTTTTATATTAAAATATTCAAAATAGATTGTACTTTATAGTAAAACGTAGAAACTTAAAAATAGTATAGCTTTTTTTACACTTTTTTGCTTTTATTTTGAATTTTCTGTCTTCTAACAAATAAAATTTTGTCAATATTTTTTTTACACTCAAGAAAAATATACCTATTCAATATTACCAAAAGGAGCTTAAAAATGAACCGTATTTTGAAATTAGTAGGTCATTTTTAATTAAATGGCTTCATTTGAGTCTCAACGATGGTTTGTTTTGCTCTATTTTTCAACAGTCAACAAGGTTTCACCGTCGTTGAGGTCAAAAAATAAAAACAAAAAAAGCATTTTATTCAAATTTATTTTTGAATAAAATGCTTTTTCCAAAATCAAAAATCAATACGCCTAGTTTTCTGAAGTATCACTTGAAGTTTCTGCATTTGCTTCTACTTCTTGAGTTGATTCTTCTGCTTTTTTCTCCTCTGTTTTTTCTTCTTTTGGAGGAGTAGTTAAGATTTTTAGTTGACTTTCTATAGCTGCAATTTCAGCTTTGGCAGTTGCAATTTTTTCATTGAACTCTTCACGAAGTTTATCAGCCGTTTTAGATTTTGCAAAAAACTCAATGTTGTTTTGCCACAGATTAATTTCATTTTCTAAATCTGTAATTTTACGTTTGAGTTTGTTTTCGCTTTGTTTGAAATCACCAGCCATTTTTGGATTGTTTTTAATGGCTTTTGCTTGTGTTTTGAAGTGTAACGTTTGTGCTTCTTCGTTGCTCAATTCCGAATTTTTCATAAACATTGCGTTTACTTCATCAAAACGGTCTTGAATGGTACGAATATTTTTGCGTGGTACAAATCCAATTTCGTGGAATTTCAAATTAAACTCTTGTAATTTCTTTGTATCATTTGATTTTGCTTTTGCAAGTTCTTCTATTTGATTACAAATTTCTAATTTTTGTTTCAAATTCTCTTCTTGTGCAGCATCTTGTTCTTTATAACGGTTACGACGACGCTCAAAGAAATGATCAGCAGCTTGTTTGAACTGTTGATAAACTACTTCACGCTGTTTTTCTGGAACGTGTCCGATTTCTCTCCATTCGTTTTGCAAGGTTTTCAACTGATTGGCTGCGTTGTCCCAATCTATACTTTCTTTAAGTTCTTCAGCTTTTTTGATAAGTTCTTGCTTTTTGGCTAAATT
Organism: Bernardetia sp.; assembly: GCA_036846465.1. GTDB lineage: Bacteria > Bacteroidota > Bacteroidia > Cytophagales > Bernardetiaceae > Bernardetia. Next base: position 204 of record DAIUBX010000458.1, on the reverse strand, counting down.
CTCATCTCTAGCTGCATCTAATTTCTCAAAGAATTTAGATTTATTATTGAAGAATAATTTAAAATTATCCCAAAACTGTTTGTTCAAACTTTTGGCTACTTCACGAGGTGCAGCCCCGATAGCGTCCCATTGTTTTTGAAGCTCAACAAGTTCTTGTGTTTTGTTATTCCAATCTCTAATTTTGTCTGTATCAAAACTTACAAA
>DAIUBX010000457.1:0-3286 GCA_036846465.1 Bernardetia sp. | reverse complement strand
TTTATTAATGCAGCAGGGGTTGCTGGTCCAATAGGTCCAATTGGACTTACAGGAGCAACAGGGGCAACTGGGCAAGGAGTACCAGTAGGAGGAACAGCAGGACAGGTATTAAGTAAAATAGATGCCACTAACTACAATACACAATGGGTAACACCATCAACAGGAGGGCTTACAGGAACAGGTACAACCAATTATCTCCCTAAATGGACATCAGCAACCACCTTGGGCAATTCACTCTTCCAAGACAACGGAACAAGTGCTTCGGTCAATGCAGGACCAGAACCTACTATGCAATTGTATGTGTACCGTCAGCAACTTACCGCTACAGGCGATGGACAGCACACCATCTTAGGCTACCGAACACGTGACTCTCAAAACGACGGAACAGGCTATGGAGTCACAACTACCAACAACGGAACGGCAGGCTATAATTTTTGGGGCGATCTATACACTTTTGGTGTAGCAGGTTTTAATTACAACGATTACACCCGTTGTGGAGGAACATTGGGGGCAAATCACACAGGTACTTATTGGGGCAGTTTAGGCTATAAAAATAGTGTTTCGACTACCTATGGGGTCTATGGAAGTGCTGCGTATGCAAGTGGTGCAGGTCGTTTGATGTCTAACGAGCTTACAGGTATTGGTGCAGGTTTTTATGGTGGTGTAATGGGAGGCTGGGTTCGTGGCGAAGTATTAGGCTTTACAAGTATGGGAGAGGTATATGCTTCTTATAATGTAGGTAACGAATATACTTCTGGTCATCAAGTGGATATTGTTACCAATGGCAACAATGAACGTACAGCAGCATTTGCAAACACTTCTACTTCTCTAAAAGTACACGATGATGGATTTGCTCAATTACAAAATGGACAAGCTACTGTTACTTTTAGTCAAGAGTTTTTAGCTCTTATGGCACAAGGAGAACGTCCTGTCGTTACGGTTACAGCTATTGGTTCTCCTGTTTCGCTTTATATTCGTTCTATTGATAAAGGAGGTTTTTCGGTAGCTAGTACAGATGGTTCTTCGACTACAAGCGTAGAGTTTTCGTGGACTGCCGTAGTAAAACGTGTTGATGCAAACACAGCAACAGTACCTGATATGATATTGAATAAAGACTTTGATGAAAAACTCAAAGGAACAATGTTTAATGAGGGTAATGTGGAACAATCTGCTCAACCTATTTGGTGGGATGGTACTCAATTACGTTTTGATGCACCTCCAAAACAAAAAACAGATAAAAAAGAAGAAAATTAATAGTAAGGATGAATAAGTGGATATGTATCTTTTTAAATCTATATTTCTGTTCTTTTTTTTTGTATGCTCAAGAAACTAAAGAAGACTCTTTACTGCTAGAGCAAATTAGAAAAGATGTCTTTTTTTTAGCTGCTGATAGCTTAGAAGGACGTTTTCCTGATACAAAAGGGGCGAGAATAGCAGCAGAATATATATCTAAAAGATTTGAAGAATTAAACCTTCAAGCCTTCCATCAAACAACTTATTTTCAACATTTTATATTTCCTTATCAAAATAAATCACTAGCTGCAACCAATTTGATTGCTCAAACCAATGCTAAAAAACCATGCAAAATTATCATTACAGCTCATTATGACCATTTAGGTTTTGGAACTATCCATTCAAGAGAGGTTTTCAAAACCAAAGTTCATAACGGAGCAGACGATAACGCAAGTGGTGTAGCAGTACTCTTGGCATTAGCAAAACAATTTATGCAATTAGAAAAAGAATTAGATTTTAGTATTCTCTTTATTTGTTTTTCAGCTCATGAAACAGGTTTGTTTGGCTCTAAAGCATTTATGGAAGAATACAACCCAAATTCTAGTAACAAATTAAAGGAAATCAAATATGTTTTTAATTTAGATATGGTCGGACGCTTAGATACATTACAAAATACATATCCACTGTATTTCAGAATTCCTATTGGTAATGGTAGTATCAAAGATGTTTGGAAAAAAGAAGATTTACCTACATCCAAAGAAAAATTAAGAATTGTAATCAAACCCAACGAAATAGCTCTTGATGATAGTTGTTTTTACCAATTACAAATTTCTTCAGCAACTTTTTCTACGGGTTTGCATCAAGATTATCATACTAGCAACGATGATGCAGATAAGTTAAATTATATAGGGATGTTTAAAATTATTCTCTTCTTAGAAGAATATATAAAAGGTAGAAATTAATTTTACTATGCTTTGAAACTGATACCAAAAAATGGATGCTTTACATATATCGAATTTTGCGAATACAACCAATTATCAATACTAGTCCTTCTGCCAAAACTATATTATCTAAGAAATACAATTACTTATGAAGTTATTTTAGCTCTTAGATTATTATTCTCTTAAAAATAAAATTCTTTTCTTAATGAAAAAACATATAATACTCTTATTGCTTTTACTGGGGTTTATAATCCCTCTACAAGCACAATTTCTCAAAAACGAAGGCGCAAAAATAACCATTGGCTCTACCAGTTTTGTCAAGGCTGGCGAATGGTCAAATGTAAATGCAACTTCTCAAACCAATTTACTTGGTAGTTTAAGTCTTACTCAAAATCTAATTAATAATGGAATTTTCTTAGGACAAACTAACTCTAACCTCTATTTCATAGGAACAACTTTGCAAAACGTACAGGGAACGAATCCATTTTCTTTGTACAATATGCAAATCAATAATGGAGCAAATCATGTTAGTTTAGAAAATAGCATTACTATTTCTAATCTTTTGAGCCTTACAAATGGTCGTTTGATTAGCGAAACTGCACCTATTTTCTTCTCTCCAACAGCTCTGAATCCTATTGAAACAAATGCAAATCGTATTATAGGAACAGCAACTATGGAAAGTCGTGCTATTGGTACAACAGCATTACCTAGCTTTCTAGGAATTACATTGGCAGCAGGTGCTGATGCAGGTTCTTTGTCTATTTCTCGTTATACAGGTAACCAAGGAACAATTACAATTCCATCAGGACAAAGTATTGCTTCCACTTGGTCATTCAATGCAACCAATACTATAAATCGTGATATTACTTATGATTGGCTTTCTGACTTAGATAACGGATTAGATTTATCTACTTTACAGCTAAGAAGTTCGCCAACATTAGCAGGAACTTGGGCAACTACTGGTGGAAATATTAATGCACCTACTCGTACTTATACAAGTAATCATGTACTAAATGAAAGTTGGTCGTTCTTTGGTTTTGTAGCACCTCCTATTCCACCTCTTGCAGCTCCTCCTAGAGTAACCAATTTTACAGCCACAGCCGTTTCAACGA
>DAIUBX010000456.1:0-3287 GCA_036846465.1 Bernardetia sp. | reverse complement strand
ATTCTCTACCATAAGGGTCTGTTCGCAAATCAAATTTTTCTTGCCAACGTGCGTGTGCTTGTCTGCAAACTTTTAGTCCTTTTATTTCTTGTTCTTTATCTGTGCCTTTTTCAAAACGAGCAGGAAAATTAACATTCAAAGCTAAATTTTTTGGAAGACCATTTTTGAGTGTTTGTTCTGCAATTTTTAATAAGTGAGGACGAATATGCGAAAAATCAGCATTTTCTCCATAATCACACAACGAAAAACCAATCGAAGGCAATCCTTCAATCGCTCCCTCAATGGCTGCTGACATGGTTCCAGAATACAAAATACTAATTGAGGTATTGCTGCCATGATTAATTCCACTAACGACCAAATCAGGTGTTCTGTTATGAAATAAATGAAATTTTGCCAGTTTTACACAATCGGCAGGTGTTCCCGAACATTCATGCGCCTCTACTCCCAAGTCCTTAAAAACATCAGATTTTCTAACTTTCAATGGCATGTGTATCGTAATAGCATGTCCCATTCCAGACTGAGGACTATCAGGCGCAACTACAATCACTTCTCCCAAAAGAGTCATCATTTCTACCAGTTCTCGTATTCCTTTTGCTGTAATTCCATCATCATTCGAAACTAAAATTAATGGTTTTTGAGTAGTCTCTGATTTAGTCGTATCTGCTTTTTGCATAGTTTATTTTTTTCTTAGTTTTTTGGTTTGTTTTTGATAAAGTAAAGGTAGGGATTTTTGAGAAAATAGAAAGTCGTAGATTTTTGTTTCGGCTATAGTTTTTTATATTTATAGGTATATTTAATTTACCTTTAGAAAATACACAAACAAATACTATAATTGACTTTGTAAAGTCAAGCGAGAGCTGTTTTACGATTAACGGCACTAGGAATATAAAAACACCTTGCCTTTTCCTAAACACTCGTTCTTGTTTGTTAGGATGAAAAAAGGCAAACAATTTTAGAATGAAAATCTAATTCCCACTTGCAACAGAAATACAAAAACCACGGCAAGATGCCGAATACATAGAACTCACTCGGCAAAACTAAGCGAGAGTGGTTTTACGAGTGAGAGCAGGAGAATAAGCAAGTTTTAATTTCCCTATACTGGTTTTTATTCCAATTTCCCACAAAGAAGCAATACTGACAACGATCGTATTTTCAATATTTTTCAAAATATCTTTTGCAGGTTTGGAAAGCGTATCATCGCCATTCAAAAACCAAAGTAAAGTATGTGTATCTAATAAATAGGCTTTCATAATTTGAGTTTTGCTTTACATATAGTCTTTAAAATCATCTAAAGGCTCATCAAAATCATCTGACATATACGTTACAAGCCCTTTCATTGCTCCAAATTTTCGTTCTTTGAGAGGTGGCGAAACATTTCTTTTATCAATAAAATTATCTACTACTTTTTGAAGGTCTTGCAATAAGTCATCAGAAAGCATATCTATACGACGAAATAAATTGAGTTTTATATCTGAATTGTTCATACTACTCTATTTTAGATTTTCTGTTTTATTAAATTCTTACTTCAATAACGTGCAACATATATACAAAGGTTTTATTACTCACAAAAAAACCTTCTTCAAATAAAAGAGTATTCAAACTTAAAACCCTGTTTCTACGTTAATTCTGAAATACACTTAAAAAAGAATCTATATGAAAAAGCAAATAAATATTGCAGAGATAAAAACACTTTATCCGAATGAGTGGGTTTTACTTGGAAATCCTGTTATGGACGAGAGCAAACTTGAAGTAGTGGAAGGAATACCTTTGTTTCATAGCAAAGATAAAAAAGAGGTTTGTTATATAGGGCGTGAAAAAACTAAGGATTTTGATAAAATAACGTTGATTTATACAGGAGAGTTTGCACCTACACGAAAAATAACAGGAATTTTCAATCGTATAACAAAATAAAATGACCTATAATTTTAAAAGAGAACCATCAAGTGGATTGATATTGGTGAATATTGAAATTGACAATAAGTATCAACTAAAAATGATTTTAGATACAGGTGCAACCAATACTACGATTGATAGCAACGCTTTGTATTTACTTGGGTATGATTTAAAAGACGCTATTGGAACAGTAGAAATTGAAACAGCAAACGGAATTATTGAAACTGAAGTATTTGAAATTGGCACATTTTCTTCTCTAGGAATGAGAAAAAATAAGTTTCAAATTCAAGTTTATGATTTTCTTGCTCACGGTATATTTTCAAATTATGACGGACTTCTTGGGCTTGATTTTTTAGAAGGTAAAAAGTTTTGTGTTGATACAAAAAACGATGTAATAACTTTAAATTAAATGCTAGTTGATTACTCACAAAAAACCTTCTTCAAATAATAAATTATTCAAAGAAGGCTTTTTAAAACCTCACCGACGTAATTATGTCCTAAAACCCAATTACTCACGCCTAAAAACGACTTCGGTTACTGTTTTTTATACGAAATTGATAGTATAAAAGTTGTATTATCTCAATTATGAAAATCTAATTCCCACTTGCAAAAAAATAGTTTCCTTTCTAAACTTAGAATGAAATTTTTACGTTACTATAAGAAACAAACCTAAAAAAACCTCATTATGAAAACTACCTATTTAGTTGATACAGAAGGCAAAAAAATAGCCGTACAAATTCCGATAGATGAATGGAATTTAGTTGAAGAAGATTTAAAGAAAATCAAAAAGAAAAATGAAATTCTAAGAGAACTTAAAGAATCTATCATAGAAGTTAGAACTGCACATAAAGAAGGTAGAAAGCTAAAAACTATAGAGGATTTTTTAGACGAACTATAAAACTATGCCTACTAAAATTATAATCAGTAAAAACTTTGAGAGAAAAGCTAAGAAATTTGTAAAAAAATATCCTTCTCTTAAATCAGAGATTAGAGAGTTAGTTGTAGAAATTAGAGAAAATCCCACATTAGGCGTTCAAGTTTTTGAGAATGTTTACAAAATTAGACTTGCTTGTAAAAGCAAAGGAGTAGGAAAAAGTAAAGGTTTTTGTGTAATAAGTTATATAAAAGAAATAGATGGCGAAGAAATAGAAGTGTTCCTAACTCTACTTTCAATTTATGATAAATCTGAAACAAGCACTCTTTCACAATCAGAAATAGAAGATATAATTGATTCTTTGGATGACGAAGAATAAAGAAAGCCTACACTATTTGAAGATAGTATAGGCTTTTTGAAATTAGAAACGCCTTACATTTTCCTAAACGCTCTTTCCTTTTCAAGGCATGTTCATAAAAACTTTGTCAGTAGTTTTTTGGTAATCCAAAATAACTCTGAC
>DAIUBX010000455.1:0-3297 GCA_036846465.1 Bernardetia sp. | reverse complement strand
TTTGTAATTCTACAATAAATTTTTCTCCTTTTTCATTCTCACAATACAAATCATAAATTACTTTTCTATCTAATTCAGAATGTCCAAGATACTCCGTTTTGAGGTATGTAAGATGAGTAATTTCAGCTTCTTTTGGTAAAATAGAGTTCAGAAAATGAATCAACAAATCTTTGTTTACTTCCGAACCAAATATTTTTTTGAAACCAAAATCTGTAAAAAGGTTTAAGTATCTTTCTTGTGTCGACATAATTTTAGAATCTTAAAATGAAAAATAAATCTAAGTTTAAATTTACAAACTAAAAGCTAGATTCTATAATTTTCTCAATTCCTTTTTGTGATTTTTGTATCTTTACTCAAACAGAAAAACTAGATTAGAAAACCAAAATATATGTCATCAACTACTAATAAAACCCACCATTTACCAACAAAAGAAGAATTAATCGAAAGAATCAATCAAATTGATAATCCTTCCGAACTCTTGCGTTTGCGTGTTTTTTTTGATAATGAAGTTATTAATGAGGAAGAAATTCAAGAGGGTGTAGATGAATATAGCAAGATGATTGATGAGATTTTGTCAATCTATAAACAAAAAGACGAACCTCTTTTGGTGCGTCAAGAATTGTCAGCCATTAGCCAATTACAGATTTTTGAGAATCGATTTGCTCCTTTGATGTTTTGGTTTAGTATCTTGATGTTGATGCTAATGGGTTTTATTATTATGTTTAGTTTTACTGAAAAAGCTAGATTACTTGTTACGCCTTCCGTGTTGTGGCAAATGACAGCTTTGTATGGTATTTTGATGATTGTTCCTTTATCTGAATTTCTTTATATTATTCATTTAAAAAATAAAGAACATTTAAAAGTTTCTATTTATCAACTTATTTTTAGAATTGTTGCTATTCCACTAATGCCTCTGCGAATGGGTGCAAGGCGTTTGTCAAGCGATGAATGGCTTTGGATTCCGTTTTGGAATTGGACAAAGTGTAATGATATACTTTTGGAAGAGCTAAAGCGAAAGTTTAGTATGCCCATGATTGGAATTGCTTTACTGATTATTCCTATTTTATTTATTGATTTGAATAAAACAGTAGGCGACCAAGTGGCTGCTCGTATTCCTGAAATTAGTTTGTATTTAGAAGCTGTACAGGCTTTTATTTGGATTGCTTTTACCTTCGAATTTATCTTGATGTTTTCGGTTACAAGGGATAAACTAGATTATTGTAAAGCAAATTGGATTGATTTATTTATTATTTTATTGCCCTTAGTTTCCTTTTTACGGACATTTAGAGCTATTCAAGGAATTGCAAGAGTAAATCAAGTAGCTAGAGCGTACCGTTTTAAAGGTGTAATCACGAAAGTGAGAGAAGCTTTGGTTTTGGCTGATATGGTACAGCGAATTATGTATCCAAATCCCGAAACGCAGCTTAAGGCATTACAAAAGAAAATACAGAAAAATAGAAGAGAAAAAATCCATTTAGAAAAACAAGTAGAAATGGCTGTTAGAAGAATCAAAGGTTCTAGAGAGAAGAAAGAAATAAAAAAACAACAAAAAGCTCAGAAGAAAATGCAGAATCAAAAAAGTGTCTAATTTAAAAAAATCAGACACTTTTTGTAAAAACATAAGTATATAAACCTATAAAAATCTATGAATTAATGGCTTCTAAAACCGAATTTTTGTATTGAATATCTAAGTTGTGAAATTCACCTTCTGGATACTTTTTAGCTAACTCTGCTCGTCCAGCTTTTACAGCAAGGGCAAACCAAGTTATATTAGGCAGTAGTTTACGGTGTTTTTTCAAGTCATATAACTTTGACATATCTGTTTTCCACTCTGTAAAATACCATTCCATAGAAGGCTGATGAAAGGCTTTTAAAGCTCTTTTATCAAACACAAAGTTCTCAGGGCGATATTTAGCTATATAATTTGAAATATCTGTAAATAAAATTTTGAAATCTTCTTGTGGCATATATTCGTGTACGGCTTCACAAACTACTGTTTTAGCTTTTGGAATCCAATATACATTAGCAATTTCGTTTTGTTGTAGAATTTCTACCTCGTAAGGTAATTCTAAGTATTTGTTTGTTGTTTGCATTACTTGCATAATTAATAAAATTGATAGTGAAAAAGTCATCAGATAAAAAAGTAATCTCTTACGATTTCTATATAATATCTAATTTCAGAGCTATTTTGTTTAGATTTTAATGAAAATTGTAAATCACTAACACAAATAAAAATGTAAAAAATTATAATTAACTTATCCTTTTTCTAAGTTTTACGTATAAGATAAAACAACGTACAGACAGAGTGAATTTCTATAATCCATTCATTTTTTGTATCTTGGACTAAAATTAAGAATCAACCCAAAAAAAAATAGTTCAAACTAACAATTAATTTTACTTTTCACACTCTAACTAAATAAAAAATTATGAATATCATGAAAGCCGTTAAGGTAGCCGTTTTAGTCGTTGTAGCTATTGTAGCTATCAAAATTATCATTGGATTTTTGGTAGGAACATTATCTATGGTCTTTACTGCTGCTGTAATTATTGGAGGAATTTATCTTCTTTATAGCATTTTTAAGTCTTAGTAAATTGTAGCAAATCATAGTTTTATCAAGATTTTTATCAAAATCGTAATAAAACACGCTTTCAAATTGTTAAAAACCTTATAAGCTAGTCTTATAAGGTTTTTTTATTGTATTTTTAGGAAAAAATAAAGAATCAAATTATACCAATTTAATTCTATTCTGAATATCATTTTGAAAATTATCATATACTAGAACTTTATAAAATTTTGAAAAATTTAATTTATACTATCTTAACCCAAAAACGAATTGTTTTATTATCGTTTTTATTTACTTTATTACTCTTAGTAAATTTTTCAGCCTCTGCTACACATATTGTAGGAGGAGAGCTAGAGTTTGTCCATATAAGAGGAGATACATATCGTATTGGAATGGTAAAATATTTTGATGCTGTAAACGGAAACCCCGATGCTGTTGGAAGATCTGCTACCATAGGTATTTTTTCTAAAAGAACTAATAGATTATTACTTCAAGTAGATATTCCTTTTATTTCGGACACTCCTGTTCCTTATACAAATCCTGCTTGTGCTATTGGAACACTTCTAGTACGTCGCATTTATTATGCACGAGAAGTTACACTTAATAGAAGTAATTTTAGTGAGCAAGAAGGATATTACATGGTTTGGGAACGTTGTTGTAGAAACAATATTATTAGTAATATCATCAACCCACAAAATGCAGGGCTTACTATGTATTTAGAATTTCCAGCTTT
>DAIUBX010000454.1:0-3303 GCA_036846465.1 Bernardetia sp. | reverse complement strand
AAAGACGTTGATAATGGGGAGAAAATAAAAAATAAATTTCGTGCGTTTGCCCTAACAAAATTCTAATAAATTGGCAATTCTCTTGCGAAATAGCGAGAAACAAGTTAAATACACATTATGAAAAAGTCAATTCTCAAAATAAAAAATACAAGGTAACTTATTAAACAGTGTATTGAATACATTATGATAATAAGTTAAATTTAATTAGATAAAGACAATATAGCATCTTTTTGCAAACGAGTTAGAATAACATCATTTGTTTTTTGAGTAATCACTTTCTCAAAAAACTTATTAATACACCATTTGAATTTTCCTTTCAATGTCATTTCTGACAAATCCTCATCTAAATTACAAGCAAAAGCTATTTCTTTAGCAATAGAATATACTTTTTTTAAATCCATTTTTGCAGAAATATCATTGAGATTAGTACTGATATTTGAAGATGAAATATAAACTTGATACCAATTTGCAGCTATCTGAATTTCTGCAAAAGTAAGTTGGTCATAAACAGTTTGTTTATTTTCTTCAAAAAACGCTCTATTTTCTAGTTTTTGAGCATGTTAAAAAAACATTTTGTCAAACAACCCCATTTTATTCTAATTTCTTTCTAACTCATTTCACTCTTTTTTTACAAAAGAAATCTGTATTTTTGATAAACTATTCAAAATCATTGATTTACCATTAGCAACAATGAAAAAAATATTCTCCTCTATTATTTTCTCTCTCATTCTTTCTGTTTTTTGCATAAGCCATGCCTATTCGTGGGGATTTTATGGACACCGTATCATTAATAGAATGGCAGTTTATACACTTCCTCCCGAAATGTTTGGATTTTATAAAGCTCATATTCAATATATTACAGAAAATGCCGTCAATCCAGACCGTCGTCGGTATGCTGTTGAGGGAGAAGCACCTCGTCATTATTTGGATATGGACATTTATGGAGATAGTGCATGGCTCAAAATTCCTCATCGTTGGAAAGATGCTGTTGCAAAATATTCAGAAGATACATTAATGGCATATGGAATTGTTCCTTGGGCAGTAGAGCAGTTTCGTTGGAAACTTACCAATGCGATGGAAAGAGGCGATGCAGAAGCAATTATTCGCATTTCGGCAGATTTGGGGCATTATATTGGAGATTCACACGTTCCACTTCATAGCACCGAAAATTATAACGGACAACTTACTGACCAATATGGCATTCACGGTTTTTGGGAGTCTCGTTTGCCAGAACTTTATGCCTTGCAATATGATTTTTTTGTAGGAAAAGCAGAATATATCGAAAATACACAAGAACGAGCTTGGGAGGCTATTATAGGTTCGCATATTGCGCTAGATTCTGTGCTGCGTTTTGAAAAGCAATTAACTCAGCAAATGGGCGACGACCAAAAATGGAGCTATGAAACTCGTGGCAATACCACACAAAAACTCTATTCAAGAACTTTCTCAAAAGCCTATCACGATATGCTTGGTGGTCAAGTAGAGCGCAGAATGAAACAATCTATCAAAACAGTAGGCGATTTTTGGCTGACCTGTTGGATAGATGCAGGACAACCCGATTTGAACAAACTTTTACTTTCTGCTGAAGCACAAGAAAAATTAGAAAATGAAATGAAAGAATTAGAACCTTCTGAGGGACAAGCTGCGCCGACTTTGCCACAAAAACCTAGAGAACATGAAGGAAAATAGTCCGTTTGATTTTATTTTATGTTAAAGCATTCACAATTTTACCTAAAAGCTATTTTTAAATAAATTCAAAGTGGGTTATTTTTCGTTATTTTGTAGAATAATTTTTAATACTAATTCATAATTCTACCTTTAATGAATAGGCTATTTTCCTCATTACTCATGAAACAGAACTATTTATTTATAGCTTTTATCTCTTATTGCTTATTTTTAGCTTTCTCCATTACTCCTGTTTTTGGGCAAGATATCAAGACAGATTCGTTAGTTACTACTAAAACAGATTCTACGTCACAGATAATTATCAAAGAAACTGTAAAAGACTCTACCAAAACAGCTAAAAAATTAGATGTAGAATTAGAACCCAAATTCAAACTACGTCCTCCTACTCGTGCTGCCCTTCTTTCGGCTGCATTACCAGGGGCTGGTCAGTATTACAACAAAAAAGCATGGGCTTTAAAAGTACCTGTTATTTATACTCTACTGGCTGTTCCTGCTTATCTTTCTATTAGCAATCATGCAAATTATCGTATTTATAGAGAGAATTATCTATACTTACAAGATGAAAATCCAGCTACAAAACCAGCCCCTTCTTTCGAAACTCGCTCACCAGACCAAGTACAGCGTCAGCGTGATAGCTACCGTAGAGATAGGGATTTTTATATGATTCTGACAGGTATTTTTTATCTGTTGAATATTGGAGAAGCCACCACAACAGCGCATTTCAATAACTTTGATATTGATGATGATATTTCTTTCAAATTCAAACCTCAAATGGAAAACGTCGGAACAAATGCTGATAAACTGGCAGGAGTTTCTTTCGTAATGACGTTTTAGGGAATGGGAAATAGGGGCTAGGGATTGGGGACGAGAGGCGAGAGAATAGAGAAAATTATAAATTATTATACACTCAATTATCTTAACTTATTTAGCTACTTGTATTCAACTGATTACTGGTAACTGGTTACTGATAACTGAAAAAACTGGTAACTGAAATGAATATTGCATTATTAGGCTACGGCAAAATGGGAAAGGAAATTGAAAAAATTGCACTTCAAAAAGGGCATACTATTTCTTTCCGAATTTCTAAAGAAAACAAAGAAGAATTACAAAAATTGTCTTCTGAAAATACAGATGTAGTAATCGAATTTACTTCACCTGAAAGTGCCTTTGAAAATGTTAAATTTTGTTTAGAAAAAGGCGTTTCGGTAGTTTGTGGTTCGACAGGATGGAATGAGCAGAAAAAAGAAATTGAAAAATTAGTTTTAAGTAAAAACAATCAAAAATTAGCTTTCTTTTGGGCTTCTAATTTTAGTGTTGGGTTGAATATTTTTTTAGAAATAAATAAATATGCAGCCAAATTGATGCAAAATTATTCTTCTTACGATGTCGTAATTACAGAAATTCATCACAAAGAAAAGAAAGATGCACCAAGTGGAACAGCGATTACACTAGCAGAAACTATTTTAGAAAATTATGATTCAAAACAAGAATGGCAATTAGTAGAAAATAATACGGCTAAGAATTCTATAAATCCAACTACTATTCCTATTTTTGCAGAACGAGAAGAAGATGTAAAAGGAACACATACTACTACTTATTCTTCAAGTGTAGATGATA
>DAIUBX010000453.1:2654-3308 GCA_036846465.1 Bernardetia sp. | reverse complement strand
AAGCTATGTAAAAGGTGCTTCTCGTTTTGGACTTAGTTATGGAAGACAACGTGCAGGTCTTTTGTGCGTAGGTGGAATTTGCCGAATTGTTCCTGCCTCAAGTGGTCTTAGTTTTTCTTTGACAAGTACATTCTAAATCGTAAGTAACAAGGCAAAATTAATTATATCTATCTTCTATTTTAAATTAGTCTGTACCGAAGGTCTGACCAGTTTAAAAATATGTATTTAAAGCTCAAAAAGGCTTATTTTGCAAAAGTCAGACCTTCGGTACAGACTTTTGCAAAATTAAGATAATACTATAAACCAATTATGCTAATTTACTTATCCAAAATCTAATTTTATAATTCCTCAAGATTGTTATTCATTTTATAATTTTGAGGAATATTTTTTATACAAAAAAATAAAATAAATGAGAGTTGTTGGTTTTAGTTTTATCAAAAATGCTGTTGCTTTAGATTATCCAATTGTAGAAGCGATGGAGTCTATTTTACCTCTTTGTGATGAGTTTGTGATTATGGTAGGCAATTCTGATGATGAAACGCTTACTTTGATTGAAAATTTAGCTCAAAAATCAGATAAAATAAAAATTTATCACAGTATTTGGGACGATTCATTGCGAAAAGGAGGGAAGGTTTTGGCAGCCGAAACAGATAA
>DAIUBX010000453.1:0-2642 GCA_036846465.1 Bernardetia sp. | reverse complement strand
CGCAAAAATTTTGGAAAATGATAGAGAAAATGGCACAAAAACAGACTGGGCTGTTTATATACAAGGTGATGAAACAATTCACGAAAAATATTTTTCCAACATCAAAGATGCAATGGAAAAGTATAAAGACGACCCAAAAGTAGAAGGACTTTTACTCAATTATTTGCATTTTTATGGTTCTTATGATTATGTAGGCGATTCAAGGAAATGGTATCGTAGAGAAATTAGGGTGGTAAAAGCAAGGGAGGATATTTTTTCATTTAGAGACGCTCAAGGATTTAGAAAAAAAACGAATACGATTCTAAAAGTAAAACATATAGATGCGTATGTGTATCATTATGGCTGGGTGCGTCCTCCTCAAAAACAGCTTGCCAAGCAGAAAGCATTTAATACCCTTTATAAGGATAAAGAATGGGTAGATAATAAATTTGGAACAATGCAAACCTTTGATTATTCTGGTATAGATTCACTCAAAAAGTTTGAAGGAACACATCCAAAAGTAATTCAAGAAAGAATTAAACGTATGAATTGGACATTTGAACACGATATTTCTAAGAAAAAATATACTCCTCGGGTTCGTTTTCTCACTTGGGTTGAGAAACTAACAGGCTGGAGAATTGGAGAATACAAAAATTATAAACGGATATAGAGAAATAAATTTAGAAGTCAGAATTTAGAAGTCAGAATTTAGAAGTCAGAAGTAAATCAAAAATACTGGAACTTATTGGTAAATGATTGATATGATTTTTATGATGAATGAAGATATGAAATTAGACTTTACAGAAATATTTGTATTTTTGCTTTATCGTAAAAAAATATCGAAAGAAATTTAATTATTCCATACAACACTATAAAGCAATTTTTATATGCAAAACGCCATTTTTTCAATTCCTTTTCCAAAAAACGAACCTGTTTTAGAATACCGTGCAGGGTCTCCAGAACGTGAAGCACTCAAAAAAGCTATCAAAGAAATGCGTAGCCAAGAAATAGATATTCCCATGGTTATTGGTGGAGAGCGTGTTCGCACTGATGACAAAAAACGAATTTTTCCTCCTCACGACCACAAACATACATTAGGTTATTTTCATCATGGCGATAAAGGACACGTTGAACAAGCTATTCGTGCAGCACTTGCAGCAAAAGAATCTTGGGAAGAATTGCCTTGGACAAATCGTGCAACTATTTTCTTGAAAGCAGCCGACCTTTTGGCAGGAGAATACCGTGCTAAAATCAATGCAGCAACTGTTTTGGGTCAGTCTAAAAATGCGTATCAAGCAGAAATTGATTCAGCTTGTGAGCTTATTGACTTCTTGCGTTTCAATGCTTATTTTATGCAAGAAATTTATGCAAATCAGCCTGTTTCTTCTACTGGTGTTTGGAATAAAATGGAATACAGAGCTTTAGAAGGTTTTGTGTTTGCGCTTACTCCATTTAATTTTACAGCTATTGCAGGAAACCTTCCAGCTTCGGCAGCACTTATGGGTAATGTAATTGTTTGGAAACCAGCATTTACTCAGATTTATTCGGCTCACGTAATTATGGAAGTCTTCGAAAAAGCAGGAATGCCAGATGGAGTAATTAATTTAGTATTTACAGATGGTCCAACTACTGGAGATGCTATTTTCTATCATAAAGATTTTGCAGGAATCCATTTTACAGGAAGTACAGGCGTTTTCCAAAATATTTGGAAGACAATCGGAGAAAATATCCAAAACTATAAAAGTTATCCAAGAATTGTAGGCGAAACAGGTGGAAAAGATTTTGTAGTGGCTCATCATACTGCTAATGCAAAACAAGTAGCTACTGCGCTTGTTCGTGGTGCTTTTGAGTTCCAAGGACAAAAATGTTCGGCTGCTTCAAGAGCGTATATTCCTCAAAATATTTGGAAGGAAGTAAAAGATACGATGACAGAAATGCTTTCTGAAATCAAAATGGGTTCTGCCGAAGAATTTGGTAATTTTATTAATGCCGTTATTGATGAAAAATCCTTTGATAAAATTGTTAATTATATAGAAGAAGCTAAAAAAGACAAAAACGTCAAGATTATTGCAGGTGGAAAGTACGACAAATCAAAAGGTTATTTTATCGAACCTACTGTTTTGAAAGTAGAAGACCCAAAATATGTAACGATGTGTGAAGAGATTTTCGGTCCTGTTTTGACAATTTATGTTTATCCAGAAAATGATTTTGAGGATATTCTTCATCTTACAGACCAAACTTCTCCGTATGCTTTGACAGGTTCTATCTTTGCTCACGACAGAACAGCCGTAGAATTAGCTACAAAAGTATTGAAAAATGCAGCAGGTAATTTTTATATCAATGACAAACCAACTGGTGCAGTTGTAGGTCAGCAGCCTTTTGGTGGTGCTAGAGCGTCAGGAACAAATGACAAAGCAGGTTCGTATTTGAATCTTTTGCGTTGGGTAAGTCCTCGTACAATCAAAGAAACCTTTAATGCTCCAACTAATTATACTTATCCGTTTTTGGAATTAGAGCCAAA
Source organism: Bernardetia sp. (assembly GCA_036846465.1). GTDB lineage: Bacteria > Bacteroidota > Bacteroidia > Cytophagales > Bernardetiaceae > Bernardetia. Next base: position 142 of record DAIUBX010000453.1, on the reverse strand, counting down.
AGCAGCTAAAGAATCTAGTAAAGAGTCTAACGGACAAGCTAAAAAAGAGAAAAAAGAAAAAGCTAAAAAATAGTTTCAATTACTAAATACACCGTTTAAAAAGTTTTAGGTTATTTTTTATACATAAAACAGGGTTAAAACC
>DAIUBX010000452.1:0-3318 GCA_036846465.1 Bernardetia sp. | reverse complement strand
TTTAGAAGAAAAGTAACGCCTGATAGTTGTGATGCAAAATATAGTAATGTCGTTTTGATTGAAGTTTCTAATCTTAAAATTGAAGCAAAAACTACAAATATTTCTTGTTTTGGTGGAAATGACGGAAAAATTGATTTAAAAATAACAGGTGCTTTTGGAAATTATGAAGTTTTGTGGGAAAATGGAACAACTCAAAACTCTTTAGAAAATCTTACAAAAGGAAATTATAAAGTGAAGGTAACTGATGATTTGGGCTGTCAAGATTCATTAATGGTTGAAATAACAGAACCTCAATTATTAGAAGGAAATTTAATCATAACAGAAGCAACTTGTAATTCTGAACTCAATGATGGAAAAATTGATGTAGAAATAAGAGGTGGAACAGAGCCATACAGAACTATTTGGACATATCAAGAAATTACTATTGCCACAAATACAACTCAAATTGAAGATTTAGAACCCAATGAAGCCGAAGAATATCAAGTCAAAATTATAGATGCAAAAGGTTGTGAAATTACGTTATCTGATTTTGTGATTCGTAGAAAACCGATTGATGCTCGTTTTGAGTACGAATATGAAAGTTATTGCAGATTAGAAATCAATCCAAAACCTATAATATTCAATACCATAGGAAATGAAAATGGCTTTTTCTTTACAACTGATACAGGAATTAAATTAGATTCTTTGAGTGGAGAAATTAAACTAAATCAATCTAATCAAGGGATTTATAAAATTGTTTATCAAGCAGATGAATGTTCGGCTGATACAGTTTTTGTAGAAATTAATGAAGATTGTTTTGCAGGAATTCCGAATACATTTACACCTAATAATGACGGAACAAATGATACTTGGCAAATTCCTTTTTTAGAGCGTTATCCAAATGCAGATATAGAAATTTTTGATAGAACAGGAAAGATTCTTTTCACTCAAAAAAATGGCTATCGCAAAGAATGGGATGCACTTCTGAACGGAATGAAACTCGCTGAAGGAACGTATTATTACAGAATACGAATTAGTGATTCTTTGAAACCAATTATGGGGTATATTTCGGTGGTGCGCTAATAATTCCCGTTATCAACGCCTGATTACAGACGACTGCTAAGGGAAAATACAAATATTCGTGTGTTCAGTTCCTCACAAACAAACACACAATTTAAAAATACAATGATTTTTTCTAAAGGTATTTCTACGCTTACTTTATTTCTTCTACTTCTATCTTGCAATTCTGAAAAAACAGAAAAACAGATAGAAGTAGTTGTAGATAATTCAATAGACAAATTAGAAACTTCAAAACAAATTACAGAAGATTCATCTGTTATAAAAGAAGGCGATATTATCTTTCAAACCTCTACTTCTTCACAAAGCAAGGCGATTCAACTAGCTACCAATTCAAAATATAGTCACGTCGGAATTATTGTTAAATCTGATAATGATAAAAATGATTTTATGGTTTTGGAAGCTGTTCAGCCTGTAAAATATACGCCTTTAAAAGAATGGATAAAACGTGGCGAAAACTCTCATTTTGTTATAAAACGATTGAAAAATGCTGATAAAATAGTGACAAATGAAGCAATACAGAGAATGAAAGAAGTAGGAGGGAAATTTTTAGGTAAAAATTATGACCTTTATTTTGAATGGTCTGATAAAAAATCTATTGTTCCGAATTGGTTTGGAAAATCTATAAAGAAGCTTTAACTATTGAAGTTGGAAAACTAGAAAAACTTTCTAGTTTTGATTTGGAGAGTAAAATTGTAAAAGATAAAATGAAAGAACGGTATGGAAATAAAATATCTGCTGAAAAACTGAATGAAAATGTAATTTCTCCTGCTACAATTTTCGAATCTGATGAGCTTGTTTTGGTGAAACTTATACTATAGCTTTTTAATTTTTAACTAGAACTCTAAGTCATCATTTTTTGATTTCGAAGTTAAAAATTGAGCAAAAAAACTGAAAACTACTTACTCCATCAAAAAAAATAAAATTTTTTGTAAAAATTTGAAAAAAAATTTCCTATTGTATTTAGTTTATTTAACAATTTATTCACAATGAAATATCCTTTATTAATGAATTATTATTTTGTGATAAATAGATTTTGCAAAATAGTTTTTTTGATAAAAATGAATTTGTTAGTAACTGATTATCAATGAAATAGCGATTTTTTCAATTATTATTATATTTTTGTGAATGAAGAGTTACTAAACTTGTTCGTGCAAATAAAATTCTATTAAAAAACAGACTTCAAAATTATATTTGGTTTGATAGAATAAATACTACAAATTACCTTATTTAATTCTTTTAGAAAATATTTGTATAGACAACTATTAAAAATGTAACTCATACAAAGACAACAACAAAATAAAACTTAATCTTTCCAATAAGAACACACCTAAAAAACACTCAACGGCTTTAGCCCTCAGCGAAGCTAAACACACACTTTTTCCTCTTTAGTTATGGTACAAACACTCACACCTCCGACAACTGATTCTGTAATGGAAATCATGCAAAAAATGGGACACGAAAATCTTGTTTTTTGTCAAGATGAGTATTCTGGTCTTCGTGCTATCATTGGTATTCACTCTACCGTTTTAGGGCCAGCCTTGGGTGGAACTAGAATGTGGAATTACGCAACTAGCACAGAGGCCGTAACGGATGCTTTACGCCTTTCTCGTGGCATGTCGTACAAAAATTCTATTGCTGGACTGAATCTAGGTGGTGGAAAAGCCGTTATTATTGGCGATGCACGTACTCAAAAAAATGAAGCTCTTTTACGTCGTTTTGGTAAATTCGTAGAAAGCCTTAACGGAAAATATATCACAGCCGAAGACGTAGGAATGACAACGGTTGATATGAGCTATATCGCCATGGAAACCAAACATGTAACTGGTTTAGATGAAAATCGTGGTGGTTCGGGCGATCCTTCTCCATTTACAGCTCTTGGAACGTATATGGGAATGAAAGCAGCAGCCAAAAAACTATACGGAAGTGATAGCTTAGAAGGCAAAAAAGTTTCTATTCAAGGTGCTGGACACGTAGGCGAATATATCATCGAACATTTATCAAAAGAAGGTGCAAAAATCTATGTTACAGATGTTTATGAAGACCGTTTGATAGATATTGCAAAGAAATACAAAGTAGAAATTGTAGGTTTAGAAGAAATTTATGATTTAGATGTTGATATTTATTCTCCGTGTGCGTTGGGAGCAACTGTAAATGACGAAACTTTGAGCCGTTTGAAATGTCAAATCATTGCAGGTTGTGCCAACAATCAGCTTAAAGACGAAACCATTCATGGAAATGCATGTTTGGAGCGTGGAATTA
>DAIUBX010000451.1:0-3319 GCA_036846465.1 Bernardetia sp. | reverse complement strand
TCTGAAAGTACAATACAAAAGACTAAAAAGCAAAAAATATCGTTTTGGGAAAAACTTTCTATCTTAAAATTTGTTCTAAAGAGTAAGCATAACAACAAAGATAACCATCGTGCAAAATGGAATGGGCAGCATACAGCTACTCTTTTGAGTTGGTCAAGTCTCATTGTAGCCGTAATGGCTTTTCTTACAAGATATTTTTTGCTTGGAATTTTAGCTTCTTGTAATGCAATTCTTTTTTTACTTTTGATTTTTGTAGAAAAAGGCAATATAGGAACAGCAGATGACGTACTTTGGCTTTTTTCTCAAATTCTTAATGTGATAGTGGTTATTGCTACTATTTTCGATTAAATTTAAAGTGTTTTTTAGAACGGTTTTTGCTACTCTGCTTTATCGTTGTCATTTGTTTAATTTAATAAATTCGTTTTTTAGATTTCAATTTTTTAATTGTGCATATTTTTTTCAATTTAACCCTAATTTTTATTTTATGAAAACTACTTTTTTAACCCTTGTGCTTTTAGTCTTCGGATTTTCTTCTTTTGCTTTTATGCCTTCTTTTCCTGCTGAAAGTTCTTCAGAAAACAACATTGTTGTAACTTCTGAAAAACCAAAGACTGAATCAGAACACAAAGTTACTACTGAATCAAAAACAGTTACTGCAAAAGAACTTACTCAAAAAATGGAAGCTAATTATGAAGCTAACAAAAAAGAAATGAGTCTGAAAGAGCGTTTGGCGAATAAACTTCTTATCAAACAACTCAAAAAAGCAGATAAAAAAGAAGTAAAAGGTTCTAAAGAATCAAAATTAGATAGTGGATTAGCTACTATTTTTAAAATTGTTGGTATTATCTTCATCGTAGTTGGTGTTATTGCTATTGTAGCTTCATTAGGAGGATCTTTTGGATACGGACTAGGAATGATTTTAGTAGGTATTTTGTTTTACTTGATACCTTCTCTCCTGTAATTTGAATTTTATAGCTAAAGGCTTTAGAAAGCAATGCAATTTTAATTAAATTGCATTGCTTTTTTTGTCGATTTATACTAAATTCCCTAAAAAGTTTATCAAAACAAATTCGCTGTAAATAACTTTAGAACTAAGATTCAGTATGGTTAAGTAAATAGGGTATTTTACCTAAAAAAGACCTTACCAATAAAATAATACAAATAAAAAATCAGTCATGAAAATAATTGAATTACTCAAAAATCTAAAAGTGCAATCTATACAAGGAGATTTAGAAGTAGAAATTAATCAAATTCAGTTTGATTCTCGTAAAATAGAAAAAGATGATATTTATGTAGCTCTAAAAGGAACACTAGCCGACGGACATCAATTTATAAAACAAGCCATTCAAGACGGTGCAAAAGCTATCGTTTGTGAAAAACTGCCTGTATTTTTAGAACCTCAAATTGTGTATGTCCAAGTAGAAAACACAGCCAAAGCATTAGGGCTTTTAGCAGCAAATTTTTATGGTAATCCTTCCAAAAAACTCAAATTAGTAGGTGTTACAGGTACAAATGGAAAAACAACAGTAGTAACAATTCTCTATAAATTATTTAAAAAATTAGGGTATAATGTAGGACTTATTTCTACGATTCATAACAAAATAAAAACCCGAATTTATCCTTCTACACACACCACGCCCAATCCAGTAGAACTTAATAAATTACTTGCTGAAATGGTCAAAAAGCGTTGTACGCACGTTTTTATGGAGGTAAGTTCACATGCAGTAGTTCAGAAACGTATCGAAGGACTTCATTTTAAAGGAGCAGTTTTTACAAATATTTCGCACGACCATTTGGACTATCATGGCTCTTTTGCAGAGTACATTAGAGCTAAAAAAGGTTTTTTTGATATACTTCCTCATACTTCTTTTGCGCTTGTCAATCAAGACGACAAACGAGGACTGGTTATGCTTCAAAACTGCAAAGCAAAGCATGTTACTTATTCAATGAAATCTATGTCTGATTATAAAGTCAGAATTCTGGATAGTTCATTTGAAGGAATGCAGTTGCAGGTTGAAGAAAGGCACAATGGAATAATAAATGGAAAAGAAACGTGGTGTAAATTAATTGGTCATTTTAATGCTTATAATTTATTAGCTGTTTATGGTGTGGCGATGCTTTTGGGAGAAGATGAAGATGAAATTTTGACCGAATTATCAAATGTAAAAGGTGTAAATGGTCGTTTTCAGCGTTATACGTCCTCTTTGGGTGTCCATGCTATTGTAGATTATGCTCATACCCCTGACGCACTAGAAAATGTTTTGAAGACAATCAACGAAATTAAAAAACCTCATCAGCGTTTGATTACTGTGGTAGGTTGTGGTGGAAATAGAGACAAAACCAAACGTCCAGAAATGGCGAAAATAGCGACTAATTATAGTGATTGGAGCATTTTTACGTCAGATAATCCACGAACAGAAGAGCCAGAAGCTATCTTAAAAGATATGCTAGAGGGTGTAAAAGAAGTTGAAGCCTCAAAATATCAAACCATTATTTTACGAAAAGAAGCCATCGAAAGAGCCTGTAGTATGGCTCAAAAAGATCATATTATTTTGGTAGCAGGAAAAGGACACGAAACCTACCAAGAAATAAATGGAGAACGTTTTGATTTTGATGACAGAATAGTTTTGAAGGAATCTTTGGAGTGAAATAATTTTTGAAGAATTTTTATAGGAAAAGAGAGGTAGAAAATACTAAAAATAGACTGATTTTATTTCATCAATCAAATTATGGAGCATTATAAATTTCCCATAGTCTTTACATGTTTTATCATCATATTTACAGGAGTACTAGGTTCTATTGCTTTATACGTTGGTATTCAACAATATAATAAAACAAACTTTCTTGTTGAAAACGGCATAACTACTACTGCTGTGGTTATAGATGTAGGTAAAAAATATGTTGAAAGTCCAAAACGTGGTCATGGTAAGTATGTTGCCTATGCACCTATTCTGCAATATTCAGATTTGGAGGGCAATAAAAGGACTTTTAGACATGGTTTACGTGGAAATTCTACATCTATTATTTACCCATTGGGAGACACAATAGAGATAATCTATCAAAAAAACAAGCCATACAGAGAACGAGAAAATTCTTTTCAAGGACTATATTTGATTCCAGTAGTCTTTTGCTTTGTTGGGCTTTTACCTTTAAGTATTAGTCTATGGGGCGTTATTTCAATCTTTAGAAATATAAAAACGAGATAGAAATGAAATTATTTTAGAGTAATTTTGTCTTACTTAAAAATCTACTCAAAATTAAATCTGCTTTTATGAATAATTTATTAAAAAATATAGCTTTTTGTTCTGTCATTTTTCTT
>DAIUBX010000450.1:0-3323 GCA_036846465.1 Bernardetia sp. | reverse complement strand
ACGAACACACGCAAAACGATTAAAAAACATTGAAAAACTTTTGAAACAGTGTATTGACTGACAATAAATATATTTTACACTTTCAAAGTTTTATTCTGTAAGAGTCAAACCTATTATTCAAAAACAAGCAAGTTTCCCCAAATTATAATTTCATTTCTAGCTCAAATTTTGTATTTTAGTGAAAAGATACTTACTCCTATTCAACTCCTATTTACTTTCTATGCTTTTTAAAATAACTGCTCTGTTTTTAGTTCCGTTTTTATTCTCTTGTCTTTTCTCACTTTCTTTTGCACAAAATTCTACCCAACAGAAAAGTTTTATCTTAGAAAATCCTCCTTTTTCTAATTTAGAAGTCAGTAATTCTAATTCTCTTATCACTTTACATTGCATTGACAGCTCTCAACATTGCACAGTCATAGATAGTTTGGAAATACGCTATGGAAGGAACAAAGAAATTCCAGAAAAGTATAAATTAGCCATTCTGATCGCTCTGTCGTATTACCCTGAACTTATCGAAACGCCAATTACTTTTAAGGAATGTGCTATCAAAACTACACTTAATGCACGTCCTACGATTAGTTCGCTTTGTTTTAATAATAAATCAAAAAGAAATTATGTAGTTCGAATCAATAACAGTCAGAAAGAAGGAATGATAACGATTAATGAAGTTCCTTTTAATGCCAGTATCGGAATTTTTGCACACGAATTTAGTCATTTTGTGGATTATCAAAATCGTAACTTTAGAGGTGTTTTACAACGTCTTTGGGCTTATACAAGTAAAAAAAGAAAAACCATTTATGAGAAAGAAATTGATAGTATGACTGTTGCAAGAGGACTAAAATGGCAAATGTACGATTGGTCGTATTATGCAATTTTTGAATCAAAAGCCTCCGAATCGTATAAATTATTCAAAAAAGAAACGTATTTGAAGCCAAATGAAATACTAGAGCAAATAAAAATAGAAAAATAGCTTTTTGTTGCCCCATAACTTTTTCTGTTACAAAAAGTTAGGATACTTTTAACCTACACTTTTTAATCTATCATGGAACAGAATAAAACACAAGACAAAACTATGGAAAGCATATCAATTAAACCCCAAGAATTGGTTTTTATATACGACAAAGACCAAAAAAACTGGGAAGAAAGACGTACTGAAGCAATAGGAATTGCTGAGTTTGTACGTGAAATGGAGCTAAAAAATATTACTCCAACTATGTGGAAAACAATTTTGGATTGGCTTAATTTAGACCCAAAACAACTCTTTGATGAAAATAATGAAGGTTACGATGAAAAAATAAAAGATAAAGATTACGAAATGAATGATTGGCTTACTATTTTGGTAAATGATTATAAAATGATAAAATTTCCTATTGCAGCCATTAATAAAAAGGCTATTTTATGCACACAACGCAATGAAATTACACTTTTATATTCGAACCGACCTGCCAACGAACAGGTGAAATAAATGATTCTGAAAATTTATTTTTGTAGAGTTTGTATAGATTTTATGCAAACTTTTTTTGTATCAAAAGATTTTCTGTTTAAACTCCCTTAAACAAAACCCAAATTATGAAAAAATTAAAAGAACTTTCAGAAAGAGACATCAACCGAGTAATAGAAATGGCGTGGGAAGATAGAACGCCTTTTGATGCTATTCTTGCTCAATTTAATTTAACAGAAAAAGAAACGATTACGCTCATGCGTAGAGAAATGAAACCTTCTTCTTTCAAAATGTGGCGAAAAAGAGTACAAGGAAGAAGCACAAAACACAAAATGAAAGCAGCCGATGACTTAAAACGTTTTAAATGTAGCCTTCAAAAGACAATTTCAAGCAATAAGATTAGTAAGCGATAAAATGTAGCGTACCTTTTAAGGTGCGAAAACGTACCGAATGCTTTAGCTTTCGGAAATAATAAAATCTTACCTTTGTTTGGTGTTTTAGCGCAGCGACACCAACAAAATTACCTTGGCTCACTAAATTTAGGATTTGTAATAAATTCTTCATCGGTCAGCATTTCCAAAAAGGCGATAATATCTTTCTTTTCTTGTTCTGTCAAAAATAAATTTACTTCTCCATTTGGGTCTGTAATAAACTCATTACTTGCTGCTGTAATAAGAGAAGAAAGAGTTTGGCTTTTTTTGATTCCATTGTCGTAATGTTCGATGACTTCTTCTAATGTTTGAAATCTCCCATCGTGCATGTAGGGTGCAGTAAGGGCAATATTTCTAAGAGAAGGTGTTTTGAATTTTCCTTTATCAAAACGGTTTTGAGTAACAGCAAAAAGTCCATCTTTCAAATTTTGGTCATCATCTAAGCCGTTATTATGGAAACCTTCAAAACCTAATGTACTTCCAGAAGTAAGCGAACCCAAATGACAATCGCCACAATTTCCACCCCGAATACCTCGTTCTGCCTCTGGGTGCGTAAAAAATAACTGAATGCCTCTCAGTTCGGACTCGGTGGCTTGATATTCTCCTCTCAAATACTTGTCATACTTTGAGTTTTTGCTAATTAATGTTCTTTCAAATTGTGCTAATGCTTTTGTTATTTTTTGAGGTGTAATTTCTTTTGTTCCAAACGCTTTTTCAAAAAGTGCTGGATATTCATTTGTTTGAGAAAGGATTTGAGCCGTAATTTCTGCCTTTTGATTCATTTCTTTATGATTTTCCATTGGCAAAATAGCTTGTTCTTCTAGCGTTTTGGATTTTCCGTCCCAATTAAAACGACTATTCCAAGTCAGATTTACTAAAGACATTGCACTAACTGGCATTTCTTCATTATTTACGCCTCTACTTTTAGCTTTTCCATCTGTAAAGGCTAATTCTTGTCTATGACAACTTGCACAAGCAATGGTTTTGTCAGAAGACAATCGTTTATCATAAAATAATTTTCTACCTAATTCTACACCTTCATAAGTGGTTATGTTATCGGTTGGAAGATTTGCATCTCCAAAATATAATAATTCTTCCACAGGATAATTTCCTCTGAGTTCTTCTTGAGGATTTGGGTTTTCTTTTTCTGAACAAGAAAAAAAAGAAGTCAATAAAAGTAATGCAAGTATATTTTTCATGATAATTTTATGGCTGGTTAATTTTTATTGAAACGTTATTTTATCACTTGTTGTTTTTATGATTTACTTTAAATTAATTACCAATCACGTCTCACTCTGAAAAGTGAGCTACATGAATACAATCACAAAAAAATAAAGTAACTTTGTACTATAATTTTCATATTTAAAAGACGTTGATAAGGGTCAGTAATCTGACCTTAAGCGTCGCTACACAAAAAACTCATTTTATTTTTATGGATTCTATTCATTCTC
>DAIUBX010000449.1:0-3327 GCA_036846465.1 Bernardetia sp. | reverse complement strand
ACCTCTCTTTCTATATCTCAAATTATTTCTTTGATGGAATACTTCCACGCCAAAAAATTAAGAGATACTTTAAAACTCTCTGACATAGATGCCACAAAAGCAGCAAAAATAGTTTCGCCTTTCATTATAGAACAGACAAGTAGTAAAAAATCAAGCTCTGCAAAAGATATAAAAACTTTATGCTCTCAGATGGGTTTAGAAAGTTGTATTACAGATTTAGAAGCACTCAAAAAAAGATGGGACGATTTGTCCCCAGAAGAAAAAAAACAATTTAGTCGTTAAATTGATTTTCATTTCCTAATCCTAATCTCCACTTTCCAATATCCGAATTGATTTTACTTTCCAACCCTTTCTTGTTCAAAATCTTGAAAAATCCACCTCGTGCAATGGCTTTGTACCCTTTTGTTTTGGTAGAGTCCGAAAAAGATAAATTTGATAAAGTATTAATCAATCATGAAAAAATTCATCTCTATCAACAACTAGAAATGGGCATTATTCCTTTCTATTTGGTTTATTTGAGCCATTATTTTATTCAACTTATCAAATTTAAAAAACATTATCCAGCTTATATGAATATTGTTTTTGAAAAAGAAGCCTATCAAAACGAATGGAATTTGGAGTATCTCAAAGACCGTAAATTATGGGGATTTTGGAAATATTGGACTAGGTAAAGATATTTTTTTAAAAAAACTTGTAGAAATAAGAACATTACTTAAAAAAATTGTTATATTTACGTGTCCTTTAAAGACAGAATTAGAGATTACTACTAAAGGACAAGAAAAAAGAGGACAAATTTGCAAGACAGTTTTAGATAAGTCATAATTTTGATACTTGCCTAGATAGTAGTTAGGTTTGCGTTTTACAATTTTTTATAAAAATTAAATTACCTCCTCTTATTTTTCATAAAATGTATTTTTATTTCTAATAGTATTTTACTAAGATAAAATAAGTAAAAAAGCTACAAAAAATACCTACAATACATTCATCAAAAAGATTTTAATACACGTTTTAATTTATAGTTGATCAAAAAGTTTAGATTATAAATTGAATCTACCTTTACAATTTAGTTTACTAGATAAATACGTAAAAATGGTTCAAACCCTTACCATTTTATTTTTTTAGTATATTTTTTATTACAATAACTTCACGTTTTTTTCTATAATCAATTTAGAATGTTTATGCTAAACTTCTGAAAGAAACCCTAGAATTAAATCATTATTCCTACCAACTTATAAATCAATATGTATAATATTGAGGAACTCAACGTTCGCTTACTCTCCGAATTGCGTACCATCGCTACCGAAATGGGCTTAAAAAATCATAGCCGTCTAGCCAAAAAAGACCTTGTTTATAAAATCTTGGATTATCAAGCTAATAAAATTGAGGAAGATGAAGACGACTATCAAGAAGAAATAAAAAATACTTCTACATCTTCTAAAACCCAAAAAGAAGCTGTCTCTTCTGCCCCTACTTCAAAAATAGCAGTAGAAGAAGAGAAAAAAGAATCTGGCTACAAAATTCCTACGTTTAGCTTTTTGAAAAAAGATAAGCCAGAAAATACAGAGACAAAAGAAACTAAACAAGATACAAAAATCGTTGCAACCTCTACTGATACAAAAGAAGAGAAAAAAGAAGAGCCTAAAAAAGATGATTCAATAGAAAGAATCAGAGAAACTCTTCGTGAAAGAAAACGTGCAAATCTTATTGGTAAAGGCGATACTACTGAAAATAAAGATAGTAAAGAAAATACAGATTCAAGTCAAGATTCAAAAGAGTCTAAAGAAAGAACTGAAAGACGTTCAAGATTAGATGCTCGTAATGAAGAAAGAAATGAACGCAATGAAAGTGAAAATCTACGTCGTCGCAGCCGAGTAAATGTAAAAGAAACAGATACACAAGCACCAATTCAGAGAGCTTCATTACGTTCAAAGTCAAATGAAGACGAAAAGGCAGACGAAAATAATACTAGCAATTCTGAACAAGCGACAAGAACAAATGAGAGAATAGAGCGTAAAGAACGCCCAGAAAGAACTAATGATAGAAATACTGACCGAAATTCAGATAGAAAAGAACGTCCAGAAAGAAATGAACGTTCTTCTAGCAAAAAATACAACATTCGTGAATTTGATGGTGTTGTAACAAGTGAAGGTGTTTTGGAAGTAATTTCTGATGGATACGGATTTTTGCGCTCTTCAGATTACAATTATTTGGCTAGTCCTGATGATGTTTATATTTCTCCTTCTCAAATCAAACTTTTAGGACTCAAAACAGGTGATACTGTAAAAGGACAAATTCGTCCACCAAAAGACGGAGAAAAATATTTTGCCTTGTTAAGAATTGAATCTGTAAACGGAAAAACTACTGAACAGATTAGAGATAGAGTTTCTTTCGAACACCTTACACCACTTTTTCCTCGTGAACGTCTAAATCTTTCTACAAAGGCAAGTACGTATTCAACTAGAATGTTGGATTTGTTTGCGCCAATCGGAAAAGGACAGCGTGGAATGATTGTAGCCCAACCAAAGACTGGTAAAACAGTTCTTTTAAAAGAAATTGCAAATGCCATTGCTGAAAATCACCCTGAATGTTATCTTATTGTACTTTTGATAGACGAACGTCCAGAGGAAGTAACCGATATGGAGCGCAGCGTAAGAGGAGAAGTAGTTGCTTCTACTTTTGATGAACAAGCAGATAGACACGTAAAAGTATCGAATATGGTTTTAGAAAAAGCCAAAAGATTGGTAGAATGTGGTCATGATGTAGTTATTCTTTTGGATTCGATTACTCGTTTGGCTCGTGCTTATAACACTACTATTCCTTCTTCTGGAAAAATTCTTTCAGGTGGTGTTGATGCAAATGCACTTCACAAACCAAAACGTTTCTTTGGTGCTGCTCGTAACGTAGAAAATGGAGGTTCATTGACTATTATTGCAACAGCTCTTATCGATACAGGTTCGAAAATGGATGAGGTAATCTTTGAAGAATTCAAAGGAACAGGTAACATGGAACTTCAACTTGACCGTAAACTTGCCAATAAACGAGTTTATCCTGCTATTGATATTCCTGCTTCTGGTACTCGTCGTGAAGATTTGTTATTAGATAAAGAAACCTTACAACGTGTTTGGATTTTGCGTAGAATGATGAACGACATGCATTCCAATGAGGCAATGGATTATATGCTCAAACACATGAGAGGAACAAAAACAAACGATGAGTTTTTGGCTTCTATGGATAATTAAAATGCTTGTTTTGTATGACAATTAAAAATAGTCATACAAAAAAGACTAAAAAAAATAGTTCAAGCGTCGACGCTCACTGCTGTCAACT
>DAIUBX010000448.1:0-3327 GCA_036846465.1 Bernardetia sp. | reverse complement strand
GTTTCGTATCTACAAACTAAACGTTATACATCAAGAGGACGAATTTTTGGACAGTTTTTGATGTTGCTTTTTGGCGCACGCTTTCTTATTGAAATCGTAAAAAACGTACAAGAGGCGTGGGAAATTGATATGGTAGCAACGTATGGAATAAATATGGGACAACTTTTGAGCATTCCTTTTATTCTTGTAGGAACATACTTTTTTATTCGTTCTTTTTCTGAAAATGCTAAAAAAGAAGCGATTGAGTTTGCTGAGAAGTCGGAAAATATGAAAAATTCAGAAAGTGATTCATTAATAAATAAAAAGAAATAAATTTTTATTGTAAATACAAATGCAAACTGGTTTAAGTAGTGATGCTTGAATCAGTTTTTTTGATTAATTTATGCTACTAAAAAAAGCAAATTCAAATATTATTGACTATATTGAAGAATTATTACCATCTAAATTTCAATAAATTATGAACACAAACCAATTAGAATTACTTTTTACTCGCTTCGAACAAATTCGCAAAGAAATAGAAAGAGTAGAGTTTTGGAGTGCTAGAGAATTGCAAGAAATACTAGGTTATGAACGTTGGGAAAATTTCTATAAATCAATACAAAAAGCCTTAGAATCGTGTAAAAATAGCTCTGAGGATTCACATAACCATTTTCGTGAGGTCACGAAAATGGTCGAAATAGGTAGTAAAACTAAACGAGAACTTAAAGATTATGCTCTAACTCGTTATGCCTGTTATTTGGTAGCACAAAACGGCGACTCTAGTAAAGAAGAAATTGCTTTTGCTCAAAGTTACTTTGCCGTTCAGACTAGAAAGCAAGAACTCATCGAAAAGCGTTTTTTAGAAAATGAAAGAATAACAGCTAGAGAAAAACTGACAGATACGGAAAAAGTACTGTCTGTTCTTGTCAAACAAAAAAATGCAAATTTTGCCTACATACGAAGTACAGGAGATAAAGCTCTTTTTGGTGGACTTTCTACTGGGCAAATGAAAGACAAATTAGAAATTCCTACTAGCAGACCTTTAGCCGATTATTTACAAACTTCTCTCATAAAAGGAAAAGATTTTGCAGCTAGTTTGACAAACGATAGTATTAAAGCTAATAATTTGAATTCGACAGATGAAATTGCAAAAGAACACAAAACAAACAATGAAGAAGTAAGAGGAGTCTTTTTGAGAAGAGGTACAAAACCAGAAGAATTGCCCACAGCAGAAGACTTCAAAAAAGTAAAACGAAGAATCGAAGGCGATACACGCAAACTAAAAAAAGGTTCTAAATAAAAATACTATGAAATGGAACGAAGACAAAGACATAGAAACCGAATGGTTTAGATTGTGTCGAAAATTACAAAGTCATTTTGATAAAAAACCTGATTTGAATGGAATTTTATTTTTGATGGGAATACAAGAACTCGGTCAAGGAATCCGAACATTTAGTAAAGATGAAAAACAAGATTTGATGCACATGGCAACCTGCAAGGCTTTGAGTTATTCCGAATATTACGAATTGGAAGGAAAAGACGAAGATGGCTGGGTACATTGGAAACTCGTCAAACCTTTACCTATTTTACCTATTGAAGAACAAGAAAAACTCCTCAAAATGAATATTATTACTTATTTTAAGGAGGAAGTTTTTAAGGACGAACAATATTAAAGTAAACTAATACGTTCAAAATCCGTATTTTAATTAGATACACTTCATGTAGAGTAATAACAAAAAATAATAAATTATGCAACATCAAAATAACCTATCAAATGCACAATTAGAACTTTTAAATATGTTTAAACGTCCTTTAGCAGAGGAAGATTTAAAAGCTATGAAAAGATTATTTACAGCTTATTTAGCAGAAAAATTAAATAAAGTAGCTGATAAAAATTGGGAGGAAAAAGGCTGGACAGAAGAAGATATGAAACAACTTTTAAACACTCATTTAAGAACTCCTTACAACGAAAAATAACATGAAAATAGTAATAGACACAAATATATTATTAATTTCTGTTTCTCCTAATTCTCCTTTTAGATGGGTCTTCGATGCTTTTTTACAAGAAAAATATACGCTTTGTGTTACTACGGAGATTTTATCAGAATATGATGAAATAATAGCTAGAGAATCTAATGAAGAATTAGCTTCTCTAGCATTACAAATCATTGAAAACGCAGTAAATACAGAATTTATCACTCGTTATTATAAATGGAATCTGATTTATGTAGATGAAGATGATAATAAGTTCGTTGATTGTGCAGTTGCTGCCAATGCAGATTTTATTGTTACATCTGACAAACATTTTAATATCTTAAAAGATATTCCTTTTCCAAAAGTGAAAGTAATTAGTTTAGATGATTTTAAAAAATTAATCTAGCAAAAAATCAATAAACAAAATTCCCATAAGCCGAAGAAATAGTCAATTTCTTGCCCTCATTATTATCTTCATTTTTTTCTACTCTACCAATAATTTTTGCATCAATTCCAAATGATTTTGAAATATCGATAACCGTTTGAGCATGTTCTTTGGGAAGATAAATTTCCAAACGATGTCCCATATTAAAGACTTGATACATTTCTTTCCAATCCGTTTTGCTTTCTGATTGAATCAACTCAAAAAGTGGTGGCGTATCAAACAAATTATCTTTTATGATATGCAGATTTTGAGAGTTATCAATAAAATGAAGAATCTTAGTTTGCGCTCCTCCCGAACAATGAATCATTCCATGTACATGTTCTCTAATTTTACTCAAAATTTCTTTCACAACAGGTGCATAAGTACGTGTAGGTGATAAAATTAATTTTCCAATATCTACACGAATATCTTTTGGTAAATTTTCATAAATATCTGTCAAACTCCTAGAACCACTATAAACTAATTCATTTGGAACAGAATTATCAAAACTTTCTGGGTATTTCTCGGCATATTTTTTAGTCAAAACGTCGTGTCTTGCAGAGGTTAAGCCATTGCTTCCCATTCCTCCGTTGTATTCTGATTCATAAGTCGCTTGTCCGAAAGATTCCAAACCTACAATTACGTCGCCTTCACTTATTTTGTCGGTGCTGATTACGTCGCTGCGTTTCATTCGTGCTGTTACGGTGCTGTCGACGATTATGGTTCTGACAAGGTCGCCTACGTCTGCCGTTTCTCCTCCTGTGCTGAAAATGGTAATGCCTTGTTCTCTAAGATTTTCTACTAATTCTTCTGTTCCGTTGATTATTTTGGCTAATACTTCGCCTGTGATTAGGTTTTTGTTGCGTCCAATGGTAGAAGAAAGCAAAATATTATTGGTTGCTCCCACACAAATCAAATCATCAATATTCATAATGACGGCATCTTGTGCA
>DAIUBX010000447.1:2009-3339 GCA_036846465.1 Bernardetia sp. | reverse complement strand
AAAAGAAGGAAAAAAACAGTTACAAGTCATCGATTACAAAACGGGGAAATTAGATGCAGCAGCACTAAAAGCCGATACATTTGAAGAGCTTTTGAGTGATGAAAAAGCCAAAATTATTCAACTCGTTTTGTATAAATATTTGTTTATAAAAACCTATCAAGCAGGAAAAATAAAGCATTTGCCTTCTGATTTTACGTTAGAAGAGTATGAAATTGTTTCAGGTTTTTGGTTTTTTAGAAAGCTAAGTTCCAATTTTACGCCTTATCACTTAAAAGCCGAAAAAGAGTTGACTTTAGATGGATTTTTGGCAGAAGTAGAAACTTTTTTACAGAAAGTAGTCGAAAATATGCTAGATGCAAGTATTCCGTTTTCTGATGTGATTGATGTGGATTTGTGGGAAGAGGAAGGAGAGGAAGCGTAGTCGACGATTGCTAAGGTTTGGATTACCAAACCATGAGCAACATTTTATTTAATTCTCATTTCTTAGGTCTTTAATTTCTTGTTCGATTTGTTCAATCTGTTTTTGGAGAGAAAATTTTATTGCAGCATCAGAAGCAATGGCTTTTTCTTTGAGGAAGAAGTTTTTTCGTTCAATTAGAATTTCAATAACTTCTTTGATTCCTTGTGTTTCGCTGTTTTGTCCGTACATATTTTTAGGATTGTTTTGTATTTCAAAAATAGGTTGTGTGCCTAATTCAGAAATAACAGTTCTCGGTAATTCGGCTAATTTCTCACGCAAAATTGCTATTTCTTTTTCTAAATCTTTGATTTTGGCTTCTTCTGTTGGTTTATGAAGTTTTTGTTCTAAATTCAATATTTTGTCAATTAAAACCTGAATAGATGCATCTCTATCAGTATCATTCCTTTTTTCTACTATCACATTGTTAGGAACATGCGTTATGATTTCATCTGTTTTTATGTCTTTTTTGCTGTAAGTATTTTTCCAATATTGTAGGATTTCTAAATCAGGTTTTTCTTGGATTTCCTGTAGAATTTCCTGCATAAAAGGGTTATTATTAAGATATAACTCCTGTAAAGATGGTAAGTCATTCAAAGGACTAATATCGTTTATTTGATTAGAAAAAAGATTTAATATAACTAATTTCTGTAACTTTCCAAGCACAGTTATGTCTTTTATTTTGTTAAACTGAAGATTTAGAAACATAATATCAGTAAAGGTTTCCAAAAAGTCTATGTTTTTAAGAGTATGTAGGCGTATAGAAAGCCCTATAATTTTTCCCACAGAAAGCATATAACTATTATGATTTTCTATTTTATCAATAGAAAGTTCAGGCCAGAGCCTCATTCTGTGGGTCCGAAAGTTTGGGGG
>DAIUBX010000447.1:1144-1999 GCA_036846465.1 Bernardetia sp. | reverse complement strand
GATTCTACATATTTTGAAAGCTCAAAATACAAAAAACTTTCTAATTTGAATATCTCTAGAGGTTTGCTTAATTTTAGATACTTTAGAGAAGCAAAAGATTTTATGGGATTACCATGAATTTGCAAAGAAGTCAAGCTTTTTAGATGAGTTATTGAATCAATATTATAAATAAAATTATTGCTTAAATTTAAACTTTTTAAATCTTTAAAGGCATTTAAAAATGAAATATCTTTAATTTGACACATACGTAAATTTAAACCAATAATTTTATTTTGATGAATGCAATAAGATTTGCTATATGATATTTTATCTTTATCAATACCACCAATTGAAGTTCTTTTCAACGAGAATCCCAACTCACTTTCCAAATTATAAATAATTTGAGGTTTTGCTATCGATAAACTCTGCAAAGTTAAAAAATCAATTGGGTTTGAAAAAATTTCTAATCGTTCAAGTGGTAAGTTTTTTAAAGGGGAAAAATCACTTATTCTATTATAGCTTAAATCTAAGTACCTAATAACACTAAATTCGTAGTATTTCTTTTCCCTGAATATATTTATTAGATTTCCTTTTTGCTCCAATCCATGCAAAAAAGAAATATCAGTCAAATCACAGTTTGATAGATTTAAAGCCCAAACTACATAGTCATATTTATTTCTATCAATCTCATATGAATAATATAAACACGATTTACTGTATTCTTTACTAAAAAAGTTTTCAATAATATCGTCAGATGTTATCCATGATGATTCAGGTTCTTTATTAATTGCCTTAATTTTAAAGCCCAAATACTTTTCTAATTCTAAAATTTGTTGTGGTTTGTTCATATGTTATCATTTTTATAGTCTTCAATCC
>DAIUBX010000447.1:0-1134 GCA_036846465.1 Bernardetia sp. | reverse complement strand
TTTATCCTTTTCATCAAAAGTTGGCTCAAAATGAAAATCATACAAAGGACTAAAATTAAATCCTTGTTGTTTTATATTTTTATAATCTTCAATCCAAAGATAAAGGAGTTCCATAGTAGTTTTTTGAGTAAGAAGTAGCGTTTTAGGAATAGAAAACAAGATACAATAAAAAATGAATACTATCTTTTTTTTGAGTTCGTTTGAGTTGAAACAGGTAAAAGATTTTGCCAAAATAAAAAAGCGTATTTTTTTATACTTTGATAGAGTTTTTGGAAGATTCTCAATTGTGTCGACAACGTCGACACAATCTTTTTTTGAGTTTTTTTGAATTGAATTTTCTTATCATTGCAATTCGACAGGCACTGACTGTCGAATTGCCAGAAAGTGTTTGGCAATTTGGGTATTTTCAATTTTCCAGAAAGCATCTGGAAAATTGGATATTCACAATCTACTTTTGATTCTTTCCTTTAACCAACTTTTTCTGTTCGGTATCTAATTTAATTTGTTTTACTACCAATTTCGACCATTTTACTGAAGCCAGTAAAATGGTAATGAAACGTTTCTTAACTGTACTGACACTTGAAAGTGTCTGACAGGCTTATATAAAGATTCTAAAATAATCTTTTATTGAAATATACTTATCCAAACTTTGTCAGTAGTTTTTTGGTAATCCAAAACAACTCTGACAATAGTTCAAAAAGGTGGTACAAAGGTCAACTCAAACAAAAAAATGTTAAAAAATAGTTCTGTAACAAAAGTAACTGTATCTAAACAAGTTATAGCCTAATTTTGTAATACATTAGAACGATAAAGGAATACACAAGCAACAATTTGGCTTCCTTTTTCAGACTAATCATTTTTTAAATCACTCAAAACTCAGATTAATTTTAATACAATTATGAACATAGAACAAATTTATACAGGCTGTTTGGCACAAGGTGCTTATTATATCACTTCAAATGGCGAAGCTGCTATCATTGACCCACTTCGTGAAGTGCAACCTTATCTTGACCGTTTAGAAAAAGATAATGTAACATTAAAATATGTTTTCGAAACGCATTTTCACGCTGATTTTGTTTCTGGACATTTAGATTTATCTAAAAAAACAAATGCGCCAATCGTTTATGGAGCAAC
>DAIUBX010000446.1:1285-3340 GCA_036846465.1 Bernardetia sp. | reverse complement strand
AAAAAACACTTCAAAATATACAGTAAGTTCTATGGCAGTATTAGCGTTTCAAATGCCCGACAAAGTGGTAATGGAGAAAGCCGATGATTTTCACGGTATTTTCGAATTCAAACCATTAGAACCCGGTTATGGTGTAACTGTTGGTAACGCACTTCGTCGTGTATTGCTTTCTTCATTGGAAGGATATGCAATTATCGGTATCAAAATGGGTTCAGTTTTACACGAGTTTTCTACCGTTGAAGGCGTTGTAGAAGATGTAAGCGAAATCATTTTGAATTTAAAGATGTTGCGTCTTAAAAAATTAGTAGAAGATGAGTCTAGTCAGAAGATTACAATTCAACTTTCTGGAAAATCTCAACTAACTGGAAAAGACATCACAGATGCTACTAATGAATTTGAGGTGTTGAATCCAGAATTGGTAATCTGTCACATGGACGAATCAGTAGAACTCGAACTTGAACTTTTCTTAGACAAAGGACGTGGATACGTTCCTGCTGAGGAAAATCGTCAAGCAGAAAATTCTGCAAGCTATATTCCAATAGATGCTATCTATACGCCAATTAAAAACGTAACTTATAGCATCGAAAATACTCGTGTTGAGCAAAAAACGGATTATGAAAAGTTAGTTATGGATATCCAAACTGACGGTTCTATTCATCCAGAAGATGCTCTTAAAGGTGCAGCTCATTTACTTATGCGTCATTTGGCTTTGATTTCTGATCAAAACATTACGCTTGATTATTTGGAAACACAACAAGAAGAGGAAGTAGATGAAGAATTTGTAAAAATGCGTAAGCAACTCAAAACAGCTCTTTCAGAAATGGATTTGTCTGTTCGTGCTTACAACTGTCTTAAGGCAGCAAACATTCGTACACTTGGCGACCTTGTAAGTTTGGAAATTTCTGATATGATGAAATTCCGTAACTTTGGTAAGAAATCTCTTACTGAATTGGAACAACTTGTATCTGATTTAGGACTTACTTTTGGATTAGACATCGTTAAATACAAATTAGACGAAGATTGATTTTGAATTCAATTACGAATTATGAATTACGAATTGCAAGTATAATTCATTTACTATAAATGTCTTATGATTAAAATTTGATTAATTTTTATTCTTAAATTGAGTTTATAATTGTTCTTTTCAATGTATTTATAGTAGTCTGATTTAATGTTCTACTACTGGCATTTTATACAGAAATTCAGGCAAGATTTGTTTTTAATAAAATAAACTTGTCCAAACTTATACGAAAATGAGACACGGAAAAAAATTCAATCATTTAGGGCGTACATCATCTCACCGTAAGGCGATGCTCTCTAACATGGCGGCTTCTCTCATATTACACAAACGAATTCAAACAACTACTGCGAAAGCGAAAGCATTACGCAAATACGTAGAACCTTTGATTACTCGTTCGAAGGGTGGAACTCAAAACGACCAACGTGTTGTTTTCTCTTACCTTCAAAATAAAGAAGCTACCAAAGAGCTTTTCAATGAAGTAGCTCGTAAAGTGGGTGAGCGTCCGGGAGGATACACACGCATTATCAAACTTAGTTTGTCTCGTGCAGGCGATAACTCTGATGTTTGCTTTATTGAACTTGTAGATTATAACGAGCTTATGCTACAAGACACAACTACATCAGGACGTACTCGTCGTGGTCGTCGTAAGAAGAAATCTTCTTCTGACACTACAGCAGCAGCTTCTGCTGAAGCAACACAAACAGAAGAAAAGAAAGCAGATGAAGAATCTTCTGAAGAAGAAGAAAACTAATCAAAACTTGATTCTCTCAACATATAAAAACCAACTTTCTAACCTTTATGGTTTGGGAAGTTGGTTTTTATTTTGCTCTAATCTAAAAAGTATAAATAACTCTCATTTGGTTTGGCGCAAGAGCAATTGAAACAGGAATATCATATAAAACTTTTGATTGTCTTTTATTAAAAAAATAAGCTGTCAAATCAAAAACAAACAAAAAACCTCCTTGAAAAATCAGAGATTTTCCATATCCCAAAAGACGATGTGTATTTTTTATATCTGTCGATGTTTTTGCTCG
>DAIUBX010000446.1:0-1275 GCA_036846465.1 Bernardetia sp. | reverse complement strand
ATATAACCAACATCAATTCCAGTATTAAGCAAAAAAAGTGATTCTGTTGAATGATAGGCTTTTAGCGTTTGGGAATAATTCAAATCTGTATTTTTTTTAGCAAATAAAAGACTGCTTCCTGCTAAAGCAAAATTGACCGTATTCCAATAGATATTAAACTGATGAAAATATTTATCTTCGCCATTATCTACGCCTGTTGATAGTGTTGCGCCACTATATACAAAATTAGCAACCGACCAGCCTCCCAAAACATACATACCGTTTTTTTGAAGAGAAAGACGTTTTTTGTTGATTTGATGTAAATCTTTTTGGTTAGATTGACAAAAAACGGAGATACTATTAAAATAAGAGATGGCTATAAGGGTAAAAAAACTAATAACAAAGAATGATTTTTTCATAAAAATAATAATCTTAGATTAAAAAATAGGGTCATTAAAAACTCTCAAAAACTCTACCTTTCTGTATCTATTTTTAGTTTTCGGTTATTTACCTTGATATAATTTTATGCTTTTCCTAAAAAATAAAATGTAAATAACCCATTCTAATCAACATAAATTTGATTAAAATGGGTTATTCTTTTAAGATACGACTAAAAATTAATTTTTTAATTCTCCTTTTTCAGCTTTGCGTTTCAATTCATCATTCGCTACAATGACTACTTCAACACGACGATTTTGCGCTCTACCAACTTCAGTTTCGTTAGTTGCAATAGGAGCAGATTCACCATACGCTTCTGTATTTAATCTACCACCTGTTACGCCATTTGCAACCAAATAATCTCTTACAGCATTGGCTCTTCGTGACGAAAGTTGTCTATTGTAGTTGTCATCGCCTTTGCTATCTGTGTGTCCTTGTATAGTTAGGCGAGTATCTGGATATTCATTTAAGATTCTAGCCAATTTTGCAATATTCTGTTTTGCATTTGGATTCAAATCTGATTTATCAAAACCAAATAAAATACCAGAATCAAAAGTAACATCAATACCTTCTTCTACACGTTCTACTTTTGCTCCATCTACTTCTTTCTCAATATCTTTCGCTTGTTTGTCCATATACGCACCAATGGCTGCACCTGCTGCACCACCCACAACAGCACCAATAATCACACCTGCTGCTGGATTTTTCTTAGAACCAACACCTCCAAGAATACCTCCTGCTGCACCTCCAATAGCTGCGCCTTTTCCTGCCTTGCTCCATGATTTACAAGAAGAAAGACCAAATGAAGCTACCAATAAAATGAGTGTGCAAACTAAAAGAGTTTTGAATGTTGTTTGG
>DAIUBX010000445.1:0-3342 GCA_036846465.1 Bernardetia sp. | reverse complement strand
GCTTCTGTTTTTGGTTCGGTAGCTTCTGTTTTTGGTTCGGTAGCTACTGTTTTTCCTACGGTAAGAGAAATTTCTATGAAAAATTTGGTTTGGTCGGGTGGTGGTGGACTTCGATTTTTACTTTTTCCTAAAAAAGATATTTATACACGGATAGATTATGCCTTTACTCGTGAAGGTGGTGGGTTATATGTCTTTATTGGAGAGGCTTTTTAAAAAAAATAAACCTATAAGATTTTCAAAATCTTATAGGTTTAAAGATAATTATTTCCATTTTACCTCATCAAAAATAATAACAGCTTTTTCTTGATTTTCGCCTAATTTTGAAAGACTTAGCGTATCTTCTTTGAAAGTTCCCCAATCTTTTAGTATTTGAGCCATTTCTACGTCAGTACGGATAGGATATTCTTTTTCTTCGTTTGCATATACTTTTTGTGATTCTTTGCTTATCAAAAATTCAATTAATTTGATTGCATTTTCTTTATTAGGTGCATATTTAGTTACTGCAGCACCACTTACATTGATATGCGTTCCTCTTCCATCTTGATTTGGAAAAATAACGGCTACTTTTTGTGCTGCTTTTACGCTTTCTTCGTCTGTATCATTTAGCATTTGAGCCAAATAATAGGTATTTGTTACGGCTAAAGTTCCTTCTCCTGCTGCAATGGCTTTGATTTGGTCACGGTCGCCTCCTTTTGGTTCTCTTGCCATATTTGCTACAATTTCCGTAGCCCATTTTTTAGCCGTTTCTTCATCAGAATTTGCAATAATAGAAGCCATAAGTGATTGATTATAGACATTATCAGAAGAACGAATCAATACTTTTCCTTTAGCCTTTACATCGGAAAGACTCTCATAGGTAGCAAAGTTTTCAGGTTTTACTTTTTCTTTATCATAGACAATTACTCTAGCACGTTTCGTAATTCCGAACCATTCATTACCTGCATCTCTCAAATGAGCAGGAATAGCTGCAAACAAAACTTCAGATTCGATCGGCTGTAAAAGTCCTTTTGATTTTGCTCTGTACAAACGCCCAGCATCAACAGTAATCAAAACATCGGCAGGAGAATTTTGTCCTTCCATTTCCAATTTATTGATAAGCTCATCAGCAGAAGCCTTCACGACATTTACTTTTATGCCTGTTTGCTTTTCGAATTCTGCAAAAAGTTGTTTGTCAGATTCGTAATGACGATGCGAATAAACGTTCACTTCTTTTGAAGGTTCAACTACGGCAACAGAATCAGTAGTCGTTTCTGTATTTTCTTTTTTCTTGTCATTACAAGCAAAAAATGAAATAGATACTAAAAATAAAATAACACTAACAAAAATACGGTTCATAGCTTTTAATTTTAAGTGTCGTTAGTGAAGACACCATGTCCGTCAAATTATCATTTATTTCACCATTATCAACGTCTTGTTATCTTCGATAACGAAGATTGCTAAGGTAAAATAAACAGAATCAGCACTTTTCTCCCTCAGCAATCGTGTATTTTCGAAGAAAATAGACGTTGATAATGGGAAAAATATAGCACAGTTTTCTTAACTTGACGGACATGGAGAGGACGCCAACAACGGCGTTTTTTTATAAAGATAGATATGATTTTAAAACCTTATTTAGAATGATTTTAAACAGTAAAGGTAGTAAATCAAATCAGATTTATTTGATTTCATTTATTTTTTCACAAAAATTAGGAAATAGGTAGTCTTTAGCTCTTTAGGAAAAACAAAAAAGGACTAAAATAGTCCTCTTTTAAAATTATAATTCTCTAAATTTTCTATCTGTCAAAACTCAATAATTTGAGAAAGTAAGTATTCAATCGAAGCCCATGTGTTATTCAAAATATAAGGAATTTCTATTTCTTTGAGCCATGTTACTTTTTCTATTCCCTCTTCTATTTGTGGTTGAGGTGTACTTTCGTCTTCTGTACTCATCTCAAACCAGTATGTTTTTTTGATAATTTCTTTGCCTTCATATGTATAGATATGGTAGGTAGTAGGAAGTTCTTTTGTGATTTCAGCTTTTACTCCACACTCTTCTTCTACTTCTCTGACGGCAGCTTCAGCATTGGTTTCATCATCTTCTAAATGTCCTTTTGGCAAATCCCATTTTCCATTTCTAAAAATCCAAAGCTGTAATGTATCACGCATGACCAAACCTCCAGCAGCTTCTCTGATTTTGAATTTTTTGGCAAATTCTTTAAATGACTCTTCTATATTATCCGTTTTGATATAAGCCCTCGTAAAATCAGTTCTTGTTTTGAGAGAAAGATAAAGTTTATAGCTGTCTTTTATGTTTTCGGTTTGTAGAATACGACCTCCTGTTACTTCAGGATATTCACTAACAAATTCTAAATAATTATTTTGAACGAAAATACGCATGAATTATATTATTTTTTTTGATTTTTTGATAAGATAAACAAGAACCTTTGATTCTATAACTAAAAACTAGATATTTTTATACTACAAAAGTGCAAAAA
Organism: Bernardetia sp.; assembly: GCA_036846465.1. Classification (GTDB taxonomy): domain Bacteria; phylum Bacteroidota; class Bacteroidia; order Cytophagales; family Bernardetiaceae; genus Bernardetia. The sequence goes on along the minus strand of DAIUBX010000445.1, from coordinate 868 downwards.
TTTTACCTTTAAGACTAGATTTTTTTATTCAAATACCAATATAATCTATTTTTATCTTTACAAAGTAATACAATTATCATTTAGTTCTTCTTGACAAACCTAACTGTTTCTACAACGAATTCATTGAATTACAAATTCTTTCCTAAAAAATTATCTCTTACTGTTTTTTACCTCAACAATCTTTAAGACTGCTAAATTGTTTTTATACAGAATATGTATTTTTACTCAAATTCATTACTGATGCGATATATTTTTTCAAAAGAGTTAGAATATATGGAATAAAATGAGTAAATTAGTTTAGGTGCTTACTATTAGCTCAAAAAGTTAAACAAATCAAAAAATATCAAGGAAACAAAAAATAATACACACAAACTAATTATTCTTATACAGAAACAAATTTTATTTTATTGAAAAGATATGTCTATACCAGAAAAAGGGGTAGAAATTCCCACTAAAACAACAGAAGCCGAAAGTCAAGAGCTTACCGAAAAACAAAAAATAGAACAAGAAAGAGATACAAAAGAGAAAGCTGAAATTTTGCAGCGTTATCGTCATTTGATGCGCCTAGCACGTCCATATATGCAGGGTGATGATGCTCAAAAAATAAAAAAAGCATTTCAGATAGCAACAGAAGCACACGGAAATGTTCGTAGAAAATCAGGAGAACCTTATATTTTCCACCCTATTGAAGTGGCTCAAATTGTAGTTGAAGAGATGGGATTAGGAACAACTTCGATTATCTGTGCGCTTTTGCATGATGTAGTTGAAGATTCAGATATTCCTCTTTCAAGATTAGAAAAAGAATTTGGAAGCCGTGTTGCCAAAATCATTGACGGACTTACAAAAGTTCCTAGTGATATGTTTGGTT
>DAIUBX010000444.1:0-3347 GCA_036846465.1 Bernardetia sp. | reverse complement strand
ATGACATCGAAGATCAAAGAAGGACAAAAAATAATTTTTATACACTACCAATGGTAAGTCAGTTTGGAAAACTTAATTAAGTTAAAAAGTGTCAGAATATCTGAAATCATATAAGCTGATTCTTCTGAAATAAGCTGAAATGAAAAATTATTTTCTGTTACTAAATTAGAATTTTCATTAGTTGTGATATGATTTTCTTTTAAATAATGAGGTTTTTCAAAAACTCCTTTTGTAGAATAAGCTGAAAACAGACCAACCATTTCTTCTAAAGAAACTCCACAACCACCCAAAGAAAGTGAAAGCCCTAATTTGTGTTTATCGGCTTCAATCTGACTAAAACCTGCATCAGAAAGTTTTTGAACCATCTTGAAAACGCTCAATTCTTTTAGCGTATTTACAGCAGGAACATTCAACGAATACGCCAACGCAACCTCTACGCTCACTTCGCCATTAAAATTTTTATCAAAATTTTCAGGTGTGTAGCCATCATAATCAATTGGGACATCTAGTAATTTTCGTTTTGGAGTCAAAAAACCTTCATCAAATGCCATTCCGTAAATAAGTGGTTTTAACGTACTGCCCGGTGAACGATATGCCTGTACGCCATCCACTTGACCATTATTTAGTGTATCATAAAAATCTTGTGAGCCAATATAAGCTCTAATTTCTTTTGTTTGATTATCAACAACCAAAATAGCCGAATTATAAATACCTAATTTTCCTAATCTACGAGTATAATTTTGAGTAATCTGTTCTACTTTTTGCTGAATGGTTCGGTCTAAAGTCGTTTGCAGAATATTCTGATTTGGATATTTTGCATGTAGAAAAAATGAAAAATGAGGAGCTTCCCTATTCATTTTTCTAAAATTAATATCTAAAGGTTCTTCTAAAGCATCATTTATGGTTTCTGTTTGGAATAAATTATCCTTCTTGAAACGTTTTAACCATTTATTTCTTTCTTTAATAATTTTTTTTGTTGTTACTAAATAATCTTTATCCGAATTGGCAGAAAATCCTAACGTAGTCGGACGATTTGGAACAATAGTAAGAGCCGTAATCTGCGCTAAACTGAGTTTTTTAGGTTCTTGTCCAAAATATAAAAGGGAAGCCGATTTTACACCTTCAATATTTCCTCCATACGGAATTAGATTGAGATAAAGTTGTAAAATTTCGTCTTTTGAGTAATTGAGTTCTAACTGAAAAGCTCTAAAAGTTTCAATGATTTTATTAAAATAGGTTCTTGATTTTGGATTTAATAAACGTACAACTTGCATTGTAATTGTAGAAGCACCAGAAGTTCGTCTTCCTGTCCAAATATTTCTTGCTGCTGCTCGTCCAACAGAAAATGGATTTACGCCAAAATGATAATAAAACCAACGGTCTTCTTTGTATAAAATCGTTTCTTTCAAGGTAGGACTAATTTCACCCAATTCTGTTTGAAAACGCCATTTGTCATCTTTACTCAAAAAACCATAAATTATTTCGCCTTTTCTATCCAAAATAAGTTGAGAATAGGAAATATCTAACTTAAAAGGAAGGAAATAATTGCATACAAAAAAAAGGATTACACTTGAAAGTAATCCGATTATTCCAATTTTTCCAATCTTTATAAATAATTTGAAGAGTTTTTTGAGAAATTGTTTTATCATATCAAATCAAATTATATAGGACTTTCATAGATAACTTTTTCAACAGAAGAATATTTTGTTTACGTCGGTCTGCCCTACGGGACTGACCTTATTTTTACACTTAGGTCAGCCCGATAGGGCAGTACCGAAGGAAAGTCTTATTATATAAGTTATGAAGTTATTTAAGAATAGGAAAACTATATTCTATGACAAACAGAACACGGATAGGAGTTTCATTTTTCCATAAAACTGGGTTTGTAAACCCAATTTTATGGAAAAATGGTCATTAGCTTCAGATTATATTCAATTATTCCTAAGCTACTTTTAAAGTACGCATCACTTCTGATTTTGTAAATTGGTCTTGAGCATATGCTTTTGTCAAAACTAATTCTTTCATACTTGGGTCAGAAGGAACTTCATACATCGCCTCCAAAACAATCGCTTCGCAAATAGAACGCAAGCCTCTTGCTCCTAAACCAGATTCTATAGCTTGGTCGACAATATAATCTAACGCTTCTTCTTCAAAAGTCAGTTCTACATTTTCCATTTTGAAGAGTTTTTGATATTGCTTCGTAATAGCATTTCTAGGTTCTGTCAAAATATTTCTCAACGCTTCTTTATCCAATGGATTAAGATGTGTAATGACAGGCATACGTCCGATAAGCTCAGGAATAAGTCCGAAAGAACGCAAATCTTGTGCGTTTATGTATTGCAACATGTTACGCTCATCAATATTTCGTGTTCGTTCCGTGTTACTTTCAAAACCCAAAGATTTTGTATTCAAACGTCTAGCAATTTTTTTATCAATGCCGTCAAACGCTCCTCCACAGATAAACAAAATATTTTCTGTATTGACAGCAATCATTTTTTGGTCGGGGTGTTTACGTCCTCCTTGTGGTGGAACATTTACGATACTTCCTTCCAAAAGTTTTAAAAGTGCCTGTTGAACCCCTTCTCCACTTACATCACGAGTAATAGAAGGATTATCTGATTTACGAGCAATTTTATCAATCTCATCAATAAAAACAATTCCACGTTCGGCAGCATAGACATCATAATCAGCAGCTTGTAAAAGACGAGTAAGAATCGTTTCTACATCTTCGCCTACATAACCAGCTTCTGTAATTACGGTCGCATCGGCAATACAAAAAGGAACTTGTAAGGCTCTAGCAAGAGTTTTAGCAAGTAGAGTTTTTCCTGTTCCTGTTTTACCAACCATCAAGATATTTGATTTTTCGATAACAATTCCGTCATCTATATCTGAATGAATTCCCATTGCTTGTCCAGAACGCATCAATCTTTTGTAATGATTATAAACAGCTACTGAAAGAATTTTTTTTGCCTTTTCTTGTCCAATAACATACTCATCTAAAAGTTTTCGCATTTCCATTGGCTTAATCAAATTCAATTTGACTTTACCTTTTTTGCGTGATAACTCTTCTTGTTGCCAAATTTGATGTGCTTGTTCAATACATTGATTACAAATAGTTACGCCACCAGGTCCATCAACCATAAGCTGACGAGTACGAGCAGATGCACCACAAAAATTACATGATTTTTCTTTAGCCATATTATTAAAATCAATTACGAATTACGAATTAAAAATTACGAATAGAGTTTATCTAAAAGAGTAATTTATTTAATTTTCATTCTTTATAATGTATGGTGAGCTAATTTAAGCAGTTATTTTAGCTAAACTAGCTCATTTTATTTAAAATT
>DAIUBX010000443.1:0-3360 GCA_036846465.1 Bernardetia sp. | reverse complement strand
CCTCAAAAACAATAAAAAAGGACTGAATTAATAAAAAAACAGCCCATTTTTGTCCAAAAAAATAACTAAATTATAAACACCCTACCTTTAGGGTTTGAATGAAGCTACTTCAAAAAAATAATCGAAATAATAAAAAAAACTGTATCTTCGTAGCAAATAAACACAAAAAATTAAAAACGTAAATGAAACCAAATCCGATTATCAAAACGGTTTCTCTCCCCGACGGACGAGAAATAAGTGTAGAAACAGGCGTATTAGCCAAACAAGCAAGTGGTGCAGTAGTTGTCAGAATGGGCAAAACAATGCTTTTAGCTACCGTAGTAGGTGCAAAAGAACACCGTGAAGGAACAGATTTTTTCCCTTTGTCAGTTGATTATCAAGAAAAATTTGCTGCTAATGGTCGTATCCCTGGTGGCTTTTTAAAGCGTGAAGGAAGATTATCTGACCACGAAATTTTGATTTCAAGATTAGTAGATAGAGCTGTTCGTCCACTTTTTCCTGATAATTATTACAATGAAACTCAAATCATGATTTCGCTTATCTCGGCAGATGACGATGTTTTGCCTGATGCTTTGGCTGGTTTTGCTGCTTCGGCTGCGATTGCAGTTTCGGATTTGCCGATGTTAGAGCCAATGTCAGAAGTACGAGTAGTTAAAGTAGGAGAAGAGTATATTATCAATCCAACACCTGCTCAAATTGAAGCATCTAGTTTGGAATGTATTGTCGCTGCAACATTTGACAATATTATGATGGTAGAAGGAGAATCTAAAGAAGTAACTGAAGAAGATTTATTAAAAGCTATTCAAGTAGCTCACGAAACAATAAAATTGCAATGTACATTGCAAAGAGAAATGGCTCAGGCTGTCGGAAGCACAGAAAAAAGAGTGCATTTACAACCAGAAGGAGATGAAGAATTAGAAAAAATGCTTCATGCCAATTACTATCAAGCCATTTATGATTCTGTAAAAGCAGGAACATCACGCAGCAAATCTGAAAGAGGAGATGCTATCAAAGCTATCAAACAATCCTACGTTGATACGCTTCCAGAAGACCACGAAGTAAATATGAAATTGGTTGGTACATACTTCAAAAAAATGTACAAATCAGCAGCTCGTAATTTTGTATTAGATGAAGGAACACGTTTGGACGGAAGAAAAACAAACGAAGTTCGTTCTATTTGGTCAGAAGTTGATTATTTGCCTTCTGCTCACGGTTCAGCTATCTTTACTCGTGGCGAAACGCAATCACTTACAACGGTTACTTTAGGAACAAAACTAGACGAACAAATGATTGACGGAGCGATGAACTCTGGCTACAATCGTTTTATTTTACATTACAATTTCCCTGCATTCTCTACTGGCGAAGCTCGTCCGAATCGTGGACCGGGTCGTCGTGAAGTAGGTCATGGAAATTTGGCTATGCGTGCTTTGAAAAATATTTTGCCTTCTTATGAAGACAATCCTTATACTGTTCGTGTGGTTTCTGATATTTTGGAGTCAAATGGTTCGTCTTCAATGGCTACTGTTTGTGCAGGTTCATTGGCTCTTATGGATGCAGGTGTAAAACTTAAATCGCCTGTTTCTGGTATTGCAATGGGTATGATTTCGGATAGCGAAACAGGAAAATTTGCCATTCTTTCTGATATTTTGGGTGATGAAGACCATTTAGGAGATATGGATTTTAAATTGACTGGAACTGCAAACGGAATTACGGCTTATCAAATGGACATCAAAATTGATGGACTTTCGTATGAAGTATTGCATAAAGCCTTGTTACAAGCTAAAGAAGGGCGTATGCACATTTTGGGAGAAATGAGTAAGACAATGACAGAAGCTCGTGTAGAAATGAAAGATAATGCTCCACGTATTCATCAAATTATTATTCCTCGTGAACTTATTGGTGCAGTTATCGGACCTGGAGGAAAAATTGTACAAGAAATTCAACGTGAAACAGGTGCAACAATTACTATCGAAGAGATAAATAATGCAGGACGTGTTTCTATTTTTGCAACAGATAAAAATAAATTAGAAGCAGCCAAAAGTCTTGTTGAGCAAATTGTAACGCCACCAGAAGAAGGAAAAGTATATGAAGGCACAGTTAAAAAAATAACTGAATTTGGTGCTTTTGTAGAATTTATGAAAGGCAAAGAAGGTTTGCTTCATATTTCTGAAATCACTTGGGAGCGTTTAGCTACTATGGAAGGCGTTTTAGAGGAAGGCGAAGAAATTCAAGTAAAATTGATGGAAGTCGACCAACGCACTGGCAAATTCCGTTTATCAAGAAAAGTATTATTGCCTAAACCAGAAGGCTACGAAGAGCGTCCACCTCGTGATAGAACTAACGACAGTAGAGGAGGAAATGACCGTGGAGGAAGCCGTGGTGGTAATGGTAGAGATAGCAGAAGTGGAGGAAATAACAGAGGAGGAGATTCTCGTCCACCACGTAGATAATTTTTTGTAAAACAGACTTCTTAGTCTGTTCTGAAATAACAAAACTCATACTTTAATTTTGAAAATTAGAGTGTGAGTTTTTTTGTCATATCAAATTCAATATTGAACCAAAATATCGAATTAGTTATAGAATTCTTACAAAAGAAAAAAAATGAATTAAAGTTAAATAAGAATTTTATTTTTTAAAAACGTGTTAGTTTAGTATTTTATTCTGTTAAAGTTGATTTTTTATGCATTGAGATTAACAAAGTATTAATTTTCTCTTACATTAGACTATTTTCAAATTAGACGTAGAGTCATTTTTTAGAACGATTTTTGCTATACATTTATCAAAACTTATTTACTAAAAAATACGTATTGACTTTCTATTTTATTGACTAAATTTGAAGGTATATTGAAACAAAAGGCTTTCTAATGCGTTCTATTTTAGCATCTTAATACAGATTTATACAAAAATCTACTATAAAATTGCAGAATAACTTTGCAAAATAATATAGAAAAAAGTTATAGACAACTATCCAGTTTTTAGACACAAACTCCATAAAAACTTATTCATATACAAAATATTGCCCACTTTTTATTACTAGGAAACCACAATAGATGAGACAACTAAAAATTAGCAAACAGATAACCAACAGAGAAAGTCAATCACTAGATAAATACCTCCAAGAAATTGGAAAAGTTGATTTACTTACACCTGATGAAGAAGTAGAATTAGCAAAACGTATTCGTGATGGCGACCAAATTGCATTAGAAAGATTGACAAAAGCCAATTTGCGTTTTGTGGTTTCGGTAGCTAAACAATATCAAAATCAAGGTCTTTCTTTAGGTGACCTTATCAATGAAGGAAATCTAGGTCTCATCAAAGCTGCACAACGTTTTGATGAAACTCGTGGTTTTAAGTTTATTT
>DAIUBX010000442.1:0-3373 GCA_036846465.1 Bernardetia sp. | reverse complement strand
CGATAATCAGCTTGAGCATAAAAAGAATAATAAATTTCATTGTAAGGTTCAATAATAAAGGGAGGGTCTGGATTTTTACCAATATTCGGATTATAAATATTAAACGAACCAAAACCAACAGCTTCAAAAGGTTGCTCTTCTGTTTTTTCTTGTTTTAAACTGACAGGAAAAGTTTGTTCTCCAAAAGTTCGGTTGATAAGTCCACCGACAACAAAAGTTCCTTTTTTACCCAAATCTATGGAAGAAAAAAGTTCTCCCAAAACATCAGTTGAGTTTGTAACGGCAATATCATCAAGGGCATCTTCAGTAGTTTCTCTAAAAGTATTGTGATTTAATGTAAAATTAGTATTCAACGACCAACCTTTCAGAATATCAATCGTATATCCTGCATCTACAAAAGTTAGATTATGAATGGCATTGTAATCTTTGTAGGTAAAAGTCGTATCATTCCCATTTATGACATTAAAAGCCGACCATGCACCGGGAAAATACATGGCTCTTTGGGTACTTTGTCCGTTGTAGGCTTGAATTTTGAAATTTTTGTATTCCAATTCTGCATTCAATCCATAGCCATTTTCTTTCATTTTTATGGTGCGAGTAGTTTCAAAAATTCCGTCTGCCGATGTAAAGTCCCAGCCTTTTTCTTGAACAATTTGTCCTGCTAAAGAAAATCTAAAATCATCTTTTTTGAATCCTTTTGCTACACTTGCTTGTATTCTTCCAAAACCTCCTCCTTGTAGTGTTGCACTCAAAGGCTCTTCGCCTGTCGTTTTTGTGATTATATTTATTACACCCAAATACGCACCTGTTCCATACAAAACCGAACCTGCACCATGAATAATCTCAATGCGTTCTATGCGTTCAATCGGATACATGAGGTTAAAAGCCATTCGCAAACCACCACTATTATTATCTCTGATTGGTCTTCCATCAAGCAAAATCAAAACTCTATTGCTATAATGAACCGTCGCATCACCACGCAACGCAATCATATTATCAGGAATAAGTCCCGAACCTGCAATATAAATTCCCGTAACTCTGCGAAGCAAATCCAAAATATTTGTAGCTCCATAATTTTGAATATCCTCTTGATAAATAACTGAAATAACAGAGGGTGCATCTTCAATGCGTTCGGCTTTTTTGGAAGCTGTTGTTACTAAATTTTGATTATCTAAGCGAGTAAGTTCGTCTAAAGAAAACTTATATAGCTGGTTTTGCAAACTATCTTTTGAAGAAACTTGAGCAAAAACAAAATTTTGAGATAAAAAATTATACAGAACAAAAAAGGAAGCAACCAAAAAGATAGTTGAACATTTTTTACAAAGAACTATTTGTAATGATAGATTCATTTAAGAGATTATTTAGCATAAATAAATTATAATTATAGCTTTATCTTTCCTTGCTAGTTTAGTAAAGCAAAATAAGCAGAAATTAATGAACAAGAAAGGTTTGAATATTATCTTTGTGTAAACAAATAAAATAATTGACTAATTTATATATAAAATTGAATTAAAAAAAGGTTTTTTTAAATTCATCACTTACTATTTTCCAAATCTGTTTGAAAGAAGCATAGGGAGTTCCCTCTTTTTTATTCTGAAAACTAATCACTTGAATAATTTTCATGTGCCAAAAAATAGCTTTATAGGCTTTCCAAATTGGTGTTTTTGGGTCATAAATATGAGCAGGTTCGGAAGCTACACCATTTACTTCCATTATTTTTATGCCTTTTCCTTCCTTAAAATCATCTATTGAAGATACTTTTATATCAAATCTTCCATAATAATAATTTTTCAACGGTTTCATTATTTCATCAAAAGCAGCTAGATTTTTTTCTGTAATAAGCGTATTTGCATCTAAAAATTTTGTTCCTCTGCAATGGTTTCCGATAGGTTCTAAAACAATTTTTTCATTTTCGGGAAGTATCATATTCCATTCTTTTTCAAATTCTTTTTTTAATCTTTTCTTTTGAAATCTTGCTCTTTCAGAATCTTCAATATGCTGTTCTACTGTTTTTTTGCCATCGCCTATTACAGTCAGAAATTCTTTTTGTACAATAGAAGTAATGGCTGAATCTTTAAATTTTCTCAGTCTAAAATTACTTTTTAGTTTGTTTTTCAAATTATTTGGCAAACGATAATACAAAACGCCTAATTCTATTGGTTCTTTCAAAAACTCTTGAATAATAAAATCGGCTTTATTTTGCTGCATATATTCTTTCAAATAAATTTCTAACTCTTCAAAAGAATCCATTTTCTCAACGCCTTTCCCACGTTCGCCTACTTCAGGTTTGATGATAAAAGGTAATCCAATTTGTTTTTGTTCAATTTCAGATTTGACAAACTCAAATTCTGAATTGTGTTTGAAATAAAGCGATTTAGGCAAATATTTCTCATCTAAAAGTTTGAGAATATCTTGTTTTGGTTGTCCTTTCATTCCACTCAAAGGCACAGCAGGATTGACAGACGTAAAATACGCCAACGAACCAGAGCGTAAAGCCAAATATAAGCCATACGGTACTGTAGGCAAATAGAAAAACCACATAGACCAATATTCAAAATTAGTCAGTTTTATCCACCACAACGGTTTTTTCATATAAGAAAATTTGTTGTTGGTGGAGACACCAACAACGGCATAAATTTAATTTTTAATTGATTCTTCTTGATATTGAAGAGTAGCATAAGCGACACCAAACTCATCGGCTACTTTGATATGTGGAAATTCATTTTTAACAGCAATTTTTATAATTGCAAAATGATGAATGGTATGCTCCAAAACGTATAAAAGCTCTCTTTCAAGCGTTGTAGAGAGTTTTATTCTATCATGTGGAAGTGTAGCAAAAAGCTCTAACTCTACTTTGTTATTCAGATTTATTAATTTTTCAGATATAAAATTTGAGGTTTCTACTGCTTTCCCAGTGTAATTTTCTAGGTCAAGATTGCGCTTACGAGCGTCATAATCTACCGATTTGTTTTCTATTCCATCAAGAAGACACGTATAAAATTCTAAAATATGCCTAACATGTTTTCCTATTGTATTTTGAGAAATTAAATCTAAAGAAGTTGAATATTCTGTATCTGAAAGTTGACTTAGAAGGTCTATAAGCTGCTTCAAAACAGCAATATTAGAGTGATTCATAAAAGAATTTTTTGAGATAAAAGTGTAGTTTTTGTTATTTCCCCAATGTTTGTGTAATTCTTAAACATCATATAAACTACGAGAAATCCTTTTTAAAATTAATTCCTCCAAATCAATTTATAAAGAAGACTTTAGTATTTTATGTAAAAATACGGAAAGTATAAGAATTAATACTATTTTGTTTTAGGGCAAACGCACGAAATTTTAATTCATTCTCTGTTTACAGTTTTGTGCTGTA
>DAIUBX010000441.1:0-3377 GCA_036846465.1 Bernardetia sp. | reverse complement strand
GTTTGATGAACAGGAGGTGGCTGATGAATACGCCCCGTAATCGGCTCAAAATCATAAATCGAAAGTGTGTAAGGATACAAACAACCGTCCCAACCCACAACATCTAAAGGCGAAAAATCATAAACATGTTGATGTAAAAAATTTCCTTTTTTTGTTTTGATGAGTGTTTCTTTTAGCTCTCTTTCAGTAACTAATTCTTGTGGTGGATGAATATCACGTTCACAATACGGAGAATGCTCTAAAAGCTGCCCCATTCTATTACGATAGCGATTAACCGTTTCGATAGGCGCACTAGATTCAGTAATCATCATTCTAACTTCTACCTTATTTCCATTTTCATCCACTTGATTTTCATCAAATTCCATTTTATAAACTGTCGTTCTTGGGATGACTACGTAATCGCCTTTTTTTACTCTCAACTTTCCTTGTGGACAATACAAATACCCATTGCCATCGTGCATGTAAATTACTTCATCTTTTTCGCCATTTTTATAAAAATAATCCATTGTGTTTTCGCTTGGATTACAAATAGACAAAATACAGTCATTATTGGCAAGTAAAGGAATACGAGCATCTAAAAAATCTCCTCCAGTACGCTCTGAAAGTGACGTTTTGAGGTGCATCGGTTGGAGTGGATAATCATTAAGCAATTCTGTTTTGACAGGAATTGGGTCAAGCATTTTTTTTATTTTTGTCGGAGCATTGATGTGGTAAAGGATGGTATAAATGCCATCAAATCCACGAGAACTGACAAGTTGTTCGTGATACAAACTACTGTCTTCTTGTCGGAACTGGGTATGTCGTTTGGGAGGAATTTGTCCCATTTTTGTGTAATAACTCATTGTTTGGTGTTATTTATTTTATGGTTTATGGTTGAATGGTGTAGATTATTCTATAAAAACAGAACTCTAATCGTATATTTTAGTTTAGAGAAAAAATGATTGTTAGATTGAGCTGATTGAAGTTAGAAAAGTGTAATCTATTCTCAAAATGGAAATTTACATAAAATTAGTGTAATATCTCTACTAGCTAGGCATTTTTTTGTGTTATCTTTGCTGGTATTTGATTGCTTCTCTACGGTTTCTTTTACACATTATTATTTTTTACAACGCTCTTTTTTGAGAGAATCATTTTTTATCATGTCCTTTTTAAGTTTTTTCTTGTAGAATATAATAAAAACCAATAACATAGAATTTACTACTGATGTCATCTACTTCTAATCCCAAAACTGATTTTAATTCTGACACTACTAAAAAAGTAAGTGTCAAAGTTCCTAACGAAAAAGAAATTTTCAAAACACTCAATACAAACAATATTTATATTCCTGTTTTTATTGGTCTTGCTATTGCTATTTATTTTTTCTTAGAAAAGGTTGATATCCCTATCTTTTTGGAGGCTTTGGGAAGATCAAACTGGCTTTGGTTTTTGGCTGCATTAATTATGCTTTTGGCTAGAGATGCAGGATATATGTATCGTATCCGAATGATTAGTGATAATGAGCTTTCATGGCAATCTAGTATTTATATTATTTTACTTTGGGAATTTGCCTCTGCTGTTACGCCTTCTGTGGTGGGAGGTACTGCTGTTGCCGTCTTTATTTTGAATAAGGAAGGTTTGTCTTTTGGAAAGTCAATGGCATACGTAATGATGACAGCACTATTAGATAATCTATTTTTTATTGTATTTGCGCCTCTCTCTATTTTGATTTCTAATTCATTTGATTTTGCTGTTTTTCCAGTAATTTCGGCAAATATGTTTAATGAGTTTGTGCAAGAACATGGGTTGCAAGGAGCTTTTTATATAAGTTATGCCCTCACAGTTATCTATGCTATATTCTTTGCTTATGGTTTAATTATTAATCCTCGTGGCTTTAAGTGGCTATTGATAAAAGCAACTTCAATAAAATTTTTAAGACGATTTAGAAAAGGCGCAATCAATACAGGAAATGAAATGATAATTGCAGCAAAATCTTTACGAGGTAGTGGAACATCACTATGGATAAAAGCTATTTTCTTAACTTTCTTGATATGGATAGCTCGTTATTTAATGCTTAACTGCTTAATAGCAGCCTTTTCTCCTCTTGATGCTTTAGATCACGTCTTTGTATTTTCTCGTCAGATAGCCATGTGGATTGTAATGTTACTTTCTCCAACCCCAGGAAGTAGTGGTACAGCAGAAGCTGTTTTTTGTCTATTTTATGCAGAATATTTACAAACAGAATTTTGCGCTGCCGTAGGTATTTTATGGCGACTTTTTTATTATTATCCATATCTTTTTATAGGAGCATTGGTACTACCTCGTTGGTTGATAAGAGTGAATAAGAAAAGAAAAGAAAAAAATCTTGTTTCATTGGTTAGTAAGGCTGAATAAAAAAACAGACCCTCAAAAAACCGTCATCATTCTAAAAGTAGAATAATGACGGTTTTTGCTTTTAATTATTTGATTCGGAAGGTAAAAAATAGATTAACGATCCATAGGAGTATTATTTTCAATTATTTCACGGTTGGGCTGTCCTTTTTCGCCTTTTTTATGTTTGCCATGTTTGGCTTTTTTCTCTGCTTTTATTTGCTCATATTTAGCAAATTGCTCACTTGAAAGAATAGACTTTAATTCAGTTTCAAAAGCTGTTTTTACGGCTTTACGTTCTGTTTTATCTACTTTTTCTTCACCAGCAGCTTCTTTTAATTGGTGCATTTTAGTCATTTTAGTAACTAAGGCAACTTTTACTTTGGTTGCTTGTGCATCTGACAGAGAAAGTTCTGATTTCCATTTTTCTACACGCTTTTCGGCTCTCTTAACTGGGTCTTTGCGTTCTGCGTGTAATACTTCGGCTTTTTTGCGTTGTTCTGGCGTTAAGATTTTATCTACTTCGGCTTTGAAGGCTTCTCGGTTGGCTTTTAGTTTGGCTCTACTTTCTTCGTTTCCTTCTTTGGCTTCTTTTCGTAAGCCTTTCATTTCTTCTTTTTTATTCTCGTGCAGTTCTTTTATTTGTTCTACTTGAGCATCAGAAAGACCGAGTTCTGTTTTCATTTTTTCTAGTCTTTGTTTGTGATGCTTTCCATGTCTGCCTTCTTTATGTTCTTGTGCGAATGCAGAAACCGAAAAAGCAAAGAATAAAGCTAAAGATAAAAGAGCGAGTTTTTGAATGATTTTCATAATTAATTGAATTTGATTATTTTTTTGAAATCTGATTTAGTGAATAAGGGATAATTACGAATTAAAAATTACGAATTTAACTTACTAATTATGAACAAATTAACAAATCAAAAGTAACAGTGTATTTAATTCTTATTCCTAAGTTTTGAATAGTACTAGATTTGTTTTCTAAGGAACATAAATTAAATAATTTACTATTTTTAAATTGCTAATTTATTGAC
>DAIUBX010000440.1:0-3383 GCA_036846465.1 Bernardetia sp. | reverse complement strand
ACTAATTTTTAAAAATCCAAAAATTGAGCTTAAATAAAAGTGTACGGTTTTAAATCCATTTTTCATAAAAAACAGCATATCAAAATTATGTTTACAGGAATTATCGAAAAAATAGGAACAGTTGTTTCCATACACAAAGAAGGTACAAATCAGATTTTTGAAATAGAATCACCTATTTCAAATGAGCTTAAAGTTGATCAAAGTGTAGCACACAATGGCGTTTGTCTGACAGTTACGAAAGTAGAAAAAAACAGACACTTTGTAACAGCTATCGAAGAAACACTTCAAAAAACAGATTTATTCAACTGGAAAGAAAATTCGAAATTAAATTTGGAACGTTGTATGTCTGCTAATGGGCGTTTTGATGGGCATATTGTACAAGGACATGTCGATCAAACAGCTATTTGTACAAAAATTAGTGACGAGAATGGAAGTTGGCGTTTTTATTTTGAGTACGAAGATAAAGGAAATTTTACGGTTCAGAAAGGTTCAATTTGTACAAATGGTGTTAGTCTGACCGTTGTAGATTCAGAAAGTGGCTCAAAAATAAATGGAGAAACTAAAAAAGGTAGTTTTAGCGTTGCCATTATTCCTTATACGTATGAACATACCAATTTTCACCAATTAAAAGTAGGAGATACAATCAATCTTGAATTTGACATTGTTGGAAAATATATGAAATTGCTTTTCGAAAAACATGTTCAATCAATTACAAATTAAAAATTACGGATTACGGATGAAATACGATTGTATTCGTAATTCATAATCTTTAGCTTTTTATCATTACTACTATATAAGGTAAATTTCGTTCTTTCTTGAAATTACTTCGTAATTCGTAATCCGTAATTCGTAATTCTTTTCATATTTGTGTAACTTTCCGTTTGTAAAAAGCCTATTCCTAATCTAAGTAAAAAAATAAAAGCCCTATATATATGAATTGTTTAATTGTAGATGATGATGAATTTTCTCGCAACGTAATCAAGCATTTTGTTAATAAAACCGATGGATTAACAGTTCTTGAAGAAACAGACAATGCTGCTGACGCTTTCACAATCATCAAAACTAAAGAAATTGACATTGTTTTTTTAGATGTTGAGATGCCTGAAATGACAGGACTTGACCTAATGAAAACACTTGACGATATGCCACAGATTATCTTGGTTACTTCTCGTGCAAGTTATGCTGTTGAGGCATTTGAGCATAATGTAACCGATTATCTCGTAAAACCAGTCAATTACCCTCGTTTTTTGAAGGCAGTCGGAAAGGCAGAAGCCAATCTAAAAGCCTCTAACGTAACGGTTGAGAATCAAGACGAAGTATTTATAAAAGCTGATAATAAAATTGTGCGTTTGCGTTTGAGCGATGTTTATTTTATCGAAGCCTTATCAGATTATGTGATTATCAATACGGATACTCGCAAGTATATCATTCATTCGACCATGAAAGGTTTGGAAAAGAAATTACCTGAATCTGATTTTATACGTGTTCATCGTTCGTATATCGTTAATTTCACCAAAATAACGAGTATAGAAGACACTAGCGTAGTAATGCCTAGTAAAACCATTCCGATTGGAGCTTCTTACAAAAATCGTTTTATGAAAAAATTAAATTTGTTATAAAACTTAAAAACCGATTTGATAGAAAATTATCAAATCGGTTTTTTTTATTACACTGATACAATATTTTTAAGCTAAAACAGAACTTGAGTTTTGAATTGTACTGACCGAAGTAAACATATTTTTAGCTAGGCTAGAAAGTGTGTTTTTTTCTTCTCTAAAAACCATCCATTCATACAAAAACTCTTTTCCAACAATATGCGCTCCTACTCTGCATTTGGCTTGGCTAAGTAAAAGTATGCGTTCGAAAAGAGCTACATGCCGATTACTGATACAAAAAAGATAATCGAACTGAGTAGAAATAAATTTTTGTACGGCTACTACGTCCACATTTCCATTCCAATCCATTTGGTCTGGATGCACCAAAAAAAAGCGATACGGAACTCGTAACTCTTCTTTTGTTTTCTTGGTTTGAAACAAAATAACTTCTACTTTTTTATTGTCTTTTTGAAGTTTTTCTACTATTGGGGCGATTTGTTTGGCATCTTCTGCGCTTTCAATCAATAATAAAATACCAAAATGCTTTGCCTCTTCATAAGGCAAGGTATAATGTTTGGAAGTGGAAGGACGAATTTTTCTGTTCTTGCGACTAACCAAATAATTTTTTATAGGATAAAGTAAACTATTCATTTTTCTATAACGCTGGTAAGGACTACAAAATTACTATTAAAAATCTATTTTCTTTTGTTTTGAAAATAGTTAGTATAGTTAATTAACTTTATTTATTAGTAAAATGTTGTAAGACAAGCAATTCAAATCTTTCTCACTTCTTCTCTAGCTCGTGTCAGAGCTACGTAAAGAATATTTATTTCTTCATTTATATTCTGCGCTCTAGCTTCTGAAATTGGTTTTCCTGTTGTAGTTTGGACTGCCTTTAAAATTTGCTTTTCACTCACAAAATCATTTTGAAGATAAACTGTATCCCATTCCAACCCCTTTCCTTTGTGTGCTGTCGTACATGTAATATCAGCTTTATGAGGTTCTGTAATTCGGTTTTGAAGTCGTTCTAAAAGGCTAGGAAGTTCATTTCCATATTTTTTTACAAGTTCTACCAATCTTTTAAGCGAACGGTCTTGAGAAACTGCTGCTGTTTCTTCAATTTGTTTCCAATCATTCCAAAATTCCTTTTTTTTACTGGCTTTGTTATTCAAATTTACTAATTGAGAAATGGAAGAGCCATCATCTAACTGAAGATACTGTTCAAAATTTCCTTCAAAGGCTACCGAATTTATTTTTTTAGATTCAAAAAGCCATTCTATTGCTGTCTGAATAAGTCCTAAATGTGTTCTGGCAATGACTGCGTGAGTTTTTTTATGATTTTCTTCTTCATTATTTTGACTTGATAAAACAGAACGAGGAATCATTTCAAAATCATTTGTATCAAAATTTGGAAAAATATGTTTTTTCCATGCTATTACTTCCTTTGCATAATCTGTTACAGAAGCAGGACAACGAAAACTTTTCTGCAAATTCAATTTTGGAAAATCAGTCGTTGAAAGCGAATTAATGGCACTT
Organism: Bernardetia sp.; assembly: GCA_036846465.1. Lineage (GTDB taxonomy): Bacteria > Bacteroidota > Bacteroidia > Cytophagales > Bernardetiaceae > Bernardetia. Next base: position 252 of record DAIUBX010000440.1, on the reverse strand, counting down.
CTCCACCCATAAATCTGTTGATGCTCATCACCTACAATAAGTTTTGTCGCTTTTTGATTCATAAAAATATCCAACATAACTGGCGAGGCATCTTGTCCTTCATCAAACAAAATCCAGTCAAAGGATAATTTAGGAGTTGATAATTGATATTTTTTGAGATAAAAATCATGGGTAATCGGAATTTTTGTAGTACTCATTGTATCAAAAAGCCATTTTACTTGTTTTTCTAATTGGTCATAATTTTTTTGAACG
>DAIUBX010000439.1:0-3386 GCA_036846465.1 Bernardetia sp. | reverse complement strand
TTTGTAATAAATTTCTTTGTTTGTCAGGACACCACTAGAATGATAATTTTCCCAACGTCCGTGTTTTGTACCGACATAATAAATCCCACTTTCTACTACTTTCCCGTTTTCTTTGCGTTCATAAGGGCCATGTAAAACCAAATGATTTTCGGCATTTATGCGAGGAAGCGTTTTTATTTTTTCAGATTTTATATCAAAAACGTGGTATATATCTACCAAAGGATCAGGATTTTTGAAATCTTTTAGGTAATAGAATGTCTCTACAATCGTCTTGCGTCCTTGTTCATATTTTCTAAAAATTCGTTTTGTTTCTAATCCGTAATAATATCCTTTAGGTTCTTTATTTTTTTTGTTTCGTTTTTTAGAAGAAGAACTATTTTTTTTCAAATCCAAAAATAGCATGGCATCACCATCTTCTGAACTGGATTGATTAATTACATCTTTATTTTTTTTATCTCCATTGAGTAAAATAATAGGTTTTGTATCTGTTGTTAATTGATTGGGAAGGTTATCATTGGAGAGAGAATCTGTTTGAGCAAAAGATTTTTGAGAAAAAATAGAAAGAATTATTCCTGCAAAAATGATATAAATTATATTAGACTTCATAATTTTTATGGACTGTTTTTATTTTTATTCCTAGATAGATTTTAAAAAATCTATATGCGTAAATTTACAAAAATTACACCTATTCATTCTATACTAACTAAATTTTAACTATAAAAATGATAACTAGGGTTAGAATAATTATAAATTTATAGAAAAAGTCTGATTCTTTTTGTAAAAAAATCAGACTTTACTATTTTAATGGCAATAAAAAAGCAGTTACTTTTTTGCAATAACAACCACAACAAGACCAATGAGAGCTACTACTCCACCCCCAATAATGAGAGGGTCGGACATAGGATCATTTTTCTTTGTGTTAATTTCAGTTTTGCCAATTTGAATAATTGTCTTTGAAGAGGCTTCATTTTGATAGAAACCAAAAGCTGCCAATAAAATACCAACAACTAAAACAGCAATTCCAACAGACTTTTTCATAAAAATGATAGATTAAAAAATAAAGGTTAAAAAATAAATATATATTAAAATTAATGAGCGATGAGATTAATATCCAGTTCTAGGTCGTCTTGATAATCTTCTCCACTTTCCATCATATCATAATCATTTGATTTGTAATACCAGTTTACGGTAACTTGCCCACCTTGGTTGAGGGCATAATCTTCAAACATTTCCAAAAACTCCAAAAAACAACGGGAACAAACTGTATTGTAATAATTCATTTTGAACTCTAGTGTAATTGTACGAGCAGGTTCTTCTAAATATTCATTTGCCCATTTGTAGATAGGAGCAAAAAATTCCTCTGTATATTCGTGATAGCATTGCCCCGAAAACTCTAAAAGACCTTTGGTAGCATCAAAACGAACTTCTGGAATATATTTTTTTCCTTCTATATAAAAAATAGGTGGATTCATGTACTTTAGTTTGAGTTAGCAAGTGTGATAAAATGGCTCTTATTCCAATAAACAATTTAGAAAACTAATTTACAAAAAATAGTATGAAATAAATCATTGATAATGGATTTCATTTGCAGAAGTTGACTCTAAATATAGAAAAGAAGTCAAAAATAACTACTTTGCACTTTATATTTGCCTTTTTGTCCTAATTTAACTCAATAAACTTTTATCATTAAGTGTATAAAAAAAGCCTCCTTCATCATTTGTTTGTATGTCAAAAACACCTTTTGTATGCAATTGATCTAATTTTTTAGTAGCTTCTTCTATTGTTACATTTGCTTTCAAACAAAGGCGTGTTGCTGTAATATCTCCATTTGCATCCACAGCATAACGAATAACCTCAGCATCAGATAGAGCATCTTTAGCTTTTAAATGTGCAGTAGAACCAATTCCTTGTAATTGAAAACGAAGGTTTTGCTCTGTCGGAAAGACCGAAAGTTCAAACTGTTTGACACGTCTTCCGAATCTATTTTTTTCATATTTTTCCTCTAAAAGTTTTTGCTCTGTGAGTTCTGTCAAGACAAGCTGTGCCACCCAATACGGAATAGCTGTACGCTGATGAAGTTCTTGAGCTGTAATTTTCCCTTCATTGTCTTTGATAAGTTGAGCAATTTCCTTTGGACTCACATGACGCAATGCACGACGAGTAGCCCACTGTTTGACCTCTGAAGCGATGGCACTTACAAGATAAGTCGCTCCAGTTATTACGGCCCAAATAAGTAAGATTTTCATTAACATATTTCTATTCCTTTAATTAATACTCGTAATTATTTTTTTATTCAAGCATGGCGTTTTTTAATAGCTGTGTTTTTATACTTCTAAAATACAAATTTTGAGCAAAAAGTTTAGTAAAAGAACTGATTTTAAGGTAGTTTATTATTTTATTTCAAAAAAATATTTTTCTACTTCTTTTTTTGGGGTTCTTCTCTTTTGAATTTTCCATTAGACTGAATGCTTATCTTTTGAGTTGATTTTTCAACTTCTTCAACATCTCTTTCTCCATTATCATCGTATTCTCCAGAGGAATTTTGTATTTCTAGAAAATACTCTATTCCATTTTGAGAAGTAACCTTTTTTTCGCCTACTCCCCAAACTGGAGGATCACCTCCTTCATAATGTTCGGCAATGGTACACAAATCAATCAGATTTCCGACTGTATCAAACGAACAAAGAACAATTCCTTTTCCACTTGCCCATGGACAAGCAGGATAAGATTCATATTCTACACCAACGAAAGTAAGCCAAACTTTTTGTTCTTCTAAGAAACTCTGTCCCATATCATAATGAATTACTTTTACAGACTCTCCAATATCAAAATCTCCACTTTCTACTGGATCTTGTCCTTTTTTGAGCTTATTTAGTTTGACAAAGGAAGGAAATTGAAGTGCATATCTATTTTCATCTCCTTTTGTCATTTTCTCTAATTTCAATAAAAAATCAGTTGATAATTTCTTTTTTCCTTCAAAACTAACACTATCTAGTTGCAAAGGAAAAATAGTTGTAGAAAAATTATCTTCAATAAAAGGAAGTGTTTGTTTTTTAATTTGTTCTACTTCATTTTCTATACTATTTTCAGAAGCACTTACTATTTTGGTAGAATCTCCTTCATTTTGACTTGTTGTGTTGGACGAAGAATTACAACCAAAAAATACAAGAGCAAGAAATAGGTGCAGAGCTAAACAATAAAATAAATTATAGTTTTTCATAAGTAATAGTTCTGAAATTTGGTTTATAGGGCTACAATGGTTGTAGCATTAATTCATTAATGCTACTATAAGTTAGAAAATTATTTTTTACTGCGAAAATTTTAGAACCCTAAAATTTAAAACCGTACACTTTTATTTAAGCTCAATTTTTGGATTTTTAAAAATT
>DAIUBX010000438.1:0-3396 GCA_036846465.1 Bernardetia sp. | reverse complement strand
TATAAAAAAATATAGAGCTGTTTTTTGTGCTTTGAAGGTCTATTTCAATCCATAACAACGGTGTTTTTTCATTTTTATAAGGAAACCCTGTTAGTTTATAGTATTATCTTCATTTTTTCAAGTCTGTACCGAAGGTCTGGCTTGGGAAAATAAGTCTTTTTTGAGCTTCAAATACATATTTTAAACTGGTCAAACCTTCGGTACAGACCAATTTAAAATAGAAGATAGATAAAATTAATTTTGACTAGCTGCTTAAATCAAATTAGTTACACCAAATTCAATTCTAACTTCAATCTGACTTCTAAATTTATTTTACAGTACTTCAGCTACTACAAAGGCACTTCCTCCTACATAAATAAAATCATTTTGACTTTCTGTTTGATTTTCTGACAATACAGCATCTTTTTTTGCAGCTTCTAAAGCATCATTTACACTTTCATACGCTTTCCCTTCTAAATTAAATTCGTTTGCTTTGCCTTTCAAAATACTTACTTCCAAACCACGAGGAATATCTGGTTTACAAAAATAGAATACTATTTTTTGATTAATTTTCTGTTGTAGTTCTGTTTGTAATAATTCAAAAATTTTATTCAAATCTTTGTCGTTTACTGCTCCAAAAACGACTCTCAAGGTAGAATAATTTTGCTTTTTTAGCTCTATTTTAAGTTGAGAAATAACTTGATTTATTCCGTCTTCATTATGTGCAATATCACAAATAATTATTGGACACTGGTTTTCTTCGCTTAATTTATACCAGCGTCCTTTTAGTCCTGTTTTTTGAGCTGCTTGTTTTAATCCTTCTAGTAGATTTTCTTCTGTGAAAGTAAAATAAGCGTTTTTTTGTTCTACTATTCTTCTGAATGATTCTATTGTTTTTAACTTTTCTAACGCACAAATTACTCCTGCTAAATTCTGTTTTTGATAAATTCCTTTCAAATCTAATTCTATATCTGTATAAAGATAAAGTAATTCTGTTGCTCTTAGATTCTTGTGATAGGTTATAGTAGAAATATCAAAATTATCTTTTTTAGAATCATCATCATAACTATAAATTGTTTTGGTTACTTCGTACTTATCAGTCGCAAAAATGAGTTCAGCGTTATTTTTTTCTGCAATTTCTTCAAAAACAGCAGTCGTTTCTTTTTGCTTTTGGCTAATAATGACTGGCGTATTTGGTTTTATAATTCCTGCTTTTTCGGCTGCAATTTTTTGTAGAGTATCTCCCAAAAACTGCTGATGGTCAAAACCAATATTTGTAATAACAGAAAGTAAAGGCGAAATTACATTTGTTGCGTCTAATCGTCCACCCATTCCGACCTCAATAATGGCAATATCCACTTTTTTATATGCAAAATAATCAAATGCCATAGCGACAATCACTTCAAAAAAAGAAGGAGAAATAGAATTAATGATTTCTTTACTTTTTTCCACAAAATCAATTACAAAGCTTTCCTCAATTTCTTGTCCGTTTAATCTAATTCGCTCTGTAAAATTTTTGAGATGAGGCGATGTATAGAGTCCCACATTATACCCTGCCGATTGCAAGACAGAAGCTATCATGTGCGAAGTACTGCCTTTTCCGTTTGTTCCTGCTACATGAATTGTGTCAAACTTCTCTTGTGGATTTCCTAATTCTTTACATAAAACTCTAATATTTCCTAAATCATTGTTATATGCTTTTGCGCCTACTAGCTGAAAAATGGGAAGCTGGGCAAAAAGATAGTCTAGTGTTTCTTGGTATGTCATTTTATAGAAAAGTTTGTGGAAAAAATAGTTTGATTTTCATACTCAATCAAAATCAGTTTTATAAGTATATGCTTGAACTGCCAGACCTTACTTTAAAGTGTACTGATAAGTTTTATTTTTTTATAAAAGCAAATTTAGACAGAAAAATAGGTAATTCAAGCCATCAAAATTAAATACAAATTACAAATCCATTAGCGAGTGTTTTATATGATTGATAATACAATGAAAATTAAACTTTGCTGTTGTTGGTGTCACAGCGACAACTTCCACAAAAACTGTCAGACAAGCAATTAAATTTTATTTCTTTTCTTTCTCTTTATTAAATACTTAATCAGAATAACAAAAAGATAAATAACAAATCCTATTAGGATAGCAGATACAACCGTTATGATAAATAAAAATGTTAGTAGTCCGTCATAATTTCCGTGTAAAAGAATGCTATTCATAAGTTATTTTTGTTTGTTTTGAATAATAGTGTTGAAATAAAAAACTTCTCAAATCTAAGCTTTGAACATAGTTTTGAGAAGTTTGTATTTTAATTTAGAAAAAGAAAATACTATCCTCTGTCTAAAACATTGTCATCATACGATTTTCCACCTGCACCTTGATATTGTGCATCTCCAAAAGCAAGCATAGGAATCATGACAATTGCAAAGAAAACCATTAAAACACCATACATCGTATCTTTGCCAAATACTTTTGCTAATTCTATATATATTAAAAATATAGCAACTATGTTAGCTATTGGAATAAAAAACAATACAATCCACCAAATAGGCTTATTGATTATTTCTAATAAGACGACTAAGTTATAAATAGGAACAATAGCAGCCCAACCAGGTTTTCCTGCTTTTTCATAAAGTTTCCACATAGAAACAATACCTACTACGATAATAGCTAAGTAAATAATAATACCAATGATGCCAATTCCATCTTCCATAAGAGTAAATAAAATTAAGTGAGAGATAAATAAATTTGAGTGATAAAAATGTTTTAAGAATCTAAATAAATCTTAAAACAAAAACGAATAAACTAATTTTCTTTCAAAAAACAAAATTTTATTTATGAAATTATCAAAATTGTAACAGAAATTTAAAATATTTTTCCTGCATTTAGTATTCCATTTGGGTCAAATACTTTTTTGATTTCTCTCATTAACCTCAAATTTACCTCGCCTAACGCAATAGACATATAAGGTCGTTTGGCAATTCCAATTCCGTGTTCGCCTGAAAGCATTCCCCCCAAACGAACTACTTCTTTAAAAATTTCTCCAATTCCCTCTACTATTTTTGTGTTCCAATCTTCATCAGAAATTTGTTCTTTCAAGACATTTACGTGCAAATTTCCATCGCCTACGTGTCCAAAACACACCGAACGAAAACCATATTCATCACCAATTCTTTTGATAGAAGTGATAAGCTGAGGCAAATTTCCACGAGGAACGACCACATCTTCTGCTTTTGTGAGCGAATAGGCATTTACAGCAGGTGAAATATTTTTACGCAATCTCCAAAGTTCTTCCTTTAGAGCTTCCGAATCAGCAAACAAAATTTCTCCTATTTTATAGCCATTTTCTAATGTTTCGACAATTTTTTCGGCATCAACCATCATTGACTCTTCATTATTTCCATCCAATTCAATAATCAAGTG
>DAIUBX010000437.1:0-3414 GCA_036846465.1 Bernardetia sp. | reverse complement strand
GAATATCTACTCCAAAATCCCCCTAAAAACATTCATCACACCTTCAAGTGTTTTGACTTGTTCCATAATAAAAATAACACGATTGTCTTTTTCTTTGAGTTTGCAACGGTCTGGACGTTTTTGTAAATATGCCAATACTTTTCCGAAAGCATCAGATTTGTAATACTCTTCTCTATCGGCTACAAAATAACCACGTATTTTTTCATTTTTGATAATCAGTTTTTCAAAACCTATCTGCTCGGCAAGCCAACGCAAACGAACAGCTTGTAATAAATTATCAAAATCGGCTGGAGGAGTTCCGAAACGGTCTTTTACAGTTTCTTTAAACTTTTCTAATTGCTCTTCATTTTTCAATCTATCGGCTTCAATGTAGAGTTGCAGACGTTCCGAAATATTGGAAATATAACTCTCTGGAATAAAAATTTCTAAATCGGTTTCTATCGAACACGTTATTTTGAGTTCTTTTGGTTTGGTCGCATTTGGGTTTTGGAAAAGCTCTTTGAATTCGTCTTCTTTGAGTTCTGAAATGGCTTCTTCTAGCATTTTATGATAGGTATCTAATCCCAAATCATTGATAAAACCACTCTGTTCTGCTCCCAAAAGATTTCCTGCACCACGAATATCCAAATCACGCATCGCAATTTTAAATCCATCACCGAGTTCATTAAATTCCTCTAAGGCTTTCAAACGTTTTCTTGAATCAGCAGGAAGCGTAGCAGCCGAAGGAATGAGCAAATAACAAAAGGCTTTTTTGTTGGAACGTCCCACACGACCACGCATTTGGTGCAAATCGGAAAGACCAATCAAATGAGAATTATTGATAATAATCGTATTTGCGTTGGGAATATCCAAACCCGATTCAATGATATTTGTCGAAACCAAAATATCAGCATCGCCATTGATAAAAGCCATCATCGTTTTTTCTAATTGGTCGCTTTTCATCTGTCCATGTCCGACCACGACTTTCGCATCAGGAACTAAACGAGTCAGAATTCCTGCCACTTCATAAATATCAATTACTCGGTTATGAACAAAAAATACTTGTCCACCACGACGAAGTTCAAAACTAATCGCATCTCTAACCAAGGCTTCATTAAAATTATGTACTTCCGTAGTTACAGGCTGACGGTTGGGTGGTGGCGTGTGCATAACCGACAAATCTCTCGCTCCCAAAAGTGAAAATTGCAGCGTTCTAGGAATTGGCGTTGCTGTGAGCGTAAGGCAATCTACATTGACACGCATTTCCTTTATTTTATCTTTTGTTTTGACACCAAATTTTTGTTCTTCATCAATTACAAAAAGTCCTAAATCTTTAAATTTTACTTTATCGCTTACAATTTTATGCGTTCCTACCAAAATATCAATTTTTCCTTCAGCTAGTTTTTGTAAAATTTCTTTTACTTCTTTTGTGCTTCTAAAACGATTAACAAAATCTACATTTACACCAAAATTTGAAAGACGCTCACTAAAAGTACGGTGATGTTGTGCTGCCAAAACCGTTGTGGGAACTAAAATAGCAACTTGTTTTCCATTCGAAACGGCTTTAAACGCAGCACGAACGGCAATTTCTGTTTTACCAAAACCTACATCTCCACAAACCAATCTATCCATCGGAACAGGTTTTTCCATGTCTTCTTTTACGTCGTTGGTGGCTGTGGCTTGGTCAGGCGTATCTTGATAAAAAAAGGAAGATTCGACTTCGGCTTGCATATAATTGTCTTTTGGATAGGCAAAACCTGTCGCAGTTTGGCGTTTGGCGTAGAGTTTTATGAGTTCTGTACCAATGTCTTTTAAATGTTTTTTGACTTTCTTTTTCTTGTTGCTCCAATCTTGCGAACCCAATTTACTGAGCGACATCGAACTTCCATCTTGGCTAGAATGCTTCGAAATTTTGTGTAACGAATGCACACTCACATACAAAACATCGTTATCTCTATAAATCAAACGAACGGCTTCCTGTTCATTTCCATTTACGTCCAATTTTTCCAAACCTGCAAAACGACCAATTCCGTAATCAATATGCGTAACATAATCGCCTGCTTGTAGCGTATTGAGTTCTTTTAAAGTAAGAGCTTTTGATTTTGTAAAACGTTCTTGTGTGCTATATCTGTGATAACGCTCAAAAATTTGATGGTCAGTATAACAAACTAAGCGTTGATTATGGTCGATAAAACCTCCACGCAAACCAATATTTAGTCCATAAAACTGCACACCAACACCTTTTTCTTCAAAAATAGTGTGCATTCTATCAATCTGTTTTGGCAAATCGGCAGCAATAATACATTGATAACCTTTTTGATTATAACTTTCAACATCATAAACTAAATTTTGAAGATTTTTATGGAAAGTAGGTTGTAGTTTTGCATCAAATTCAAAAACGGTATGATTATCTTTATTCTTTTCTGTAATTTTTCTAAATTTCTTTCCAAATTCTAATTGGATAAATTTCTCTATTTGGTCTTTAAATTCTTTTTTTGTGATAAATAATTCTTCTGGGTCAGAAATAACTTGTGTATAATTCGAAACCTGCAAAATGGTATCAAAATCTTCTGTTGCTCTCTCAAAATATTTTTCTATTACCTCAACTGTCAAAGAATAATCTTTTAACCAAAGTCGTGTTCTTTTTGGGACAAATTCTAAAAAATTCTCTCTCGTTTGTTTTTGTACTTTTTCAGTTACATTCGGAACAATGACAGCACGATTTACTTTTTCGATGGAAAGTTGGTCAGTTGGATTAAATGTACGGATACTTTCTACTTCATTTCCAAAAAATTCTATTCGATACGGATATTCATTTGAATACGAAAAAACATCAATTATTCCACCTCTGACAGAATATTGTCCTGCTTCAAAAACATATTCTTCACGCTGAAAACCGTATTCATTCAGTATTTCAATGACAAAAGTAGGCTCAACAATTTCATTAATTTTGACTACAAACGTATTTGCTGACAAGACTTGTTTATTGATTACTTTTTCGCTCATCGCAGACGGATACGTAACAATGATAAGTCCGTTTTCTTCTGAATGATGATTGTTTAAGCGTGTCAGAACTTCTGAACGTTGCAAAATATTAGCATTATCTATTTTTTCAAATTTATACGGTTTCTTATAAGAAGTAGGAAAAAACAAAACATTTGGAGTCGAACTAGACAACGTTTCACCAAGCAAATGCTGAATATCATTATAAAAATAAGCAGCTTCTTCGGCATCATCCATTATCACAAAATGAGAAAGCGAAGGATTAGAACGATAAATAGCCGACAAAACAAGAGCATCTTGACTTCCCATAAGTCCTTTCAGATGAATGCGTTTTAGTTTTTCTCTACTAATACTTTCTGAAAGCGTCTGAATAATACCGTCATTTTGGTATTTTTTGACAAACTCTCTAGGCGGTAGTTTTAAGATTTTTTC
>DAIUBX010000436.1:0-3415 GCA_036846465.1 Bernardetia sp. | reverse complement strand
TGGTGGTTTGCCTATCAAAAACTCACTTGGTTTTGAGTTTGATTACGAATACATGACAGAAGCCATTGTAGCTAATATTCAAGAAGTTTGTCAGCAAGAAGGCGTTCCTGTTCCGACAATTTTTTCCGAATTTGGAAGTTTTACAGTAGGCGAAAGTGGCGCAATGATTTTTTCTGTTTCAGCCCAAAAACAACAAAATGACCGTGAGCTTTGGTATATGATTGATGGTTCATTTATTACACATTTGCCTGATACGTGGGGAATGGGGTATCGTTTTATTGCAATGGCTATCAACAACTGGGACAAAGAATATCATCAGGTACACTTAGGTGGAATTACGTGTGATAGTATGGATTATTACGATTCGGAGTCGCATGTAGCAAAACTTATGTTACCCAAGTTTACACGAGGAACGGAGCAATATATCGGTTTTTTCCATACGGGCGCATACCAAGAAAGCTTGGGAGGATACGGAGGAATTCAACATTGTTTGATTCCGAATGCTCAACACGTAATTATCGATAGAGATGAGCAAGGAAATGTAACCACCAAATTATTCAATAAAGAACAAACAGCAGAACAGGTTTTGAATATTTTGGGGTATTAAGGGAAATGGTGAATGATGAATTGTGAGTGGTGAATGGAATAGAATTTAATACTTCTAGCTATTCATCACTCTTTTTTTAATACCTTAATAAAAGAATCAGCAACAAGATTATTTTTATCTTCTATTTTCAAAAAGTACCTTTTTATTCTGTAAATCTCAGCTATTTTTGTATTTTTTTGTATATTTACTGACTACGTTCCAAATTTTGAAGCAAAATAATATAATTTTATAAAAACTCTATGAGAACTACTTTTAAAAAAACTGTTTTTTCTTTATTGATTGCGCTCATTTTTTCAATGGGTTTGCAGTCTTCAGTTGTTTATGCTCAAAATGAAAATCAAAATAATACAGTACAACAAGAAACAGAAGTAAAAAAAATAAAAGAATTTGATGAACAAAAATGGAACGAACTACGAGACGGAATTAGATATAGAAAAGAAGTAGAGAAGGAAAAGAAAGACTATACAGCACCAACTTCTAAATGGCTCAAATTAGACTGGAACTTTTTAGAAGGATTAAAATATATTTTTATTGGTATTATAGTGGCTTTATTAGCATTAGCTTTGGTTTGGTTTTTCACAAAAGGCGTTTTGTTTGGAAACAAAAAAACAAAACTAGAAGAAGAACAAGCTGCATTTTTGACAGAAGAAAACCTAGAAAAAGTAGAATTTGGATACTTAGAACAAGCCTTAGAAAAAGCATTATTACAACGCAATTTCCGTATGGCAATTCGTATTCATTATTTATGGCTGCTGAAAGTATTGTATGAAAAAGAATTGATTAATTGGAAAAAAGACAAGACAAATCACGCTTATATTTCAGAATTAGCAAACAAATCATCGCAAGAATCAGCTACCAATTTTAGAAAACTAACACTTTGGTATGAAAAAGCATGGTATGGAGAAGCTAAAATTGATGAGAATGATTTCCGTAATGTAGAAAATTATTTTGTTGATTTTAGAAAATCACATGAGAATAAGGCTGCTTGATCAATTAAAATTAAATCTCCGATAACATATAAAAGCTATCATTGAAACTTACCTACCTATAGTTTTTAATGATGGTTTTTTTTATAAAAACGTATTTCTTTTTTTATCGTTAATTCGTAATTTGTTCAAAGTACCTCCTTATAAACTCTATTTTTTTGTGGACAAATAAAAAAAATAGGGTAAAAGTAGAAAAAAGCGTTTTTAAAATAAAGTCAAATGAATTAGAGGCATCCATTTTTTCAAATTCCAAGCAGTTGCTGTAAGCATTGCACTCATTTTTGAAGAGTCTTTTCTGTGTAAATAATTTCTTTCCGTCCTAAACTGAGCTTTTAAATGTTCAATTACTGGTTCAATGGCTGTTCTTCTTCTAAACTTACTTCTCTTCTTTCTTTTTTGTTAGAGCGTATCTGTTTTTTTAGATTTTAACGGTGTACTAATTTCTACTCCTTTTATATTTTTTTGTCCTGCCAATCCTCTGTCATAAATTATCTCTTTAGCACCGTGTAACAAAAGTTTATTTATATTTTATATCGTCGGTGGGAACACCAACAACAAAACTATCCTTTGTTATTACCTTAAAATTAACTACTTTTTCTATTATTTATAATCAAACGGGCATAAAAGGAATCATTGCTAACCAATCAATAAAAACCTAACTCAAAAAATAATTTAAAAATATTTCATTATAATTTGTATTTTTGAACAACGTTCATTAAATTTGAATCATAAACAAAATCACTATGGGAATATCGGAAAGAAAAGCAAAAGAAAAGGAAGAACTCAAAGCCTTGATTTTGGAAGGAGCAAAAAAACTCTTTTTAGAAAAAGGTATCGAACAAACTACCGTCCGAAGCATTGCCAAGTCTATTAATTATAGTGTCGGAACTGTTTATGTTTATTATAAAGACAAAGATGCTATTTTGAATGATTTACATGCGATGGGTTTTGTAGAGTTGGGAAAAGAAATGCGTCCTCTTTTTCACGTTTCTGACCCTATGGAAAGGCTAAAAGCATTGGGAAGAGTCTATATACATTTTGCTTTACAAAATCCTGATATGTATGATTTAATGTTTTTGATGAATGCTCCAATGAACTTTTTGGACGCTCGTTTAAAAGAAAATAGTACAGATGAAGGACAACAAGAAGAATGGAAAGAAGGAAAAGGAACATTTAGTGTTCTTCGTCAGACTGTTCAAGAATGTATAGATGTAGGACATTTCAAAAATCACGAAACAGAAGCTCTTTCTTTTATGATTTGGGGACTTGTTCACGGAATATGTGCCTTACAGATACGTGGAAGAGTAAATCATATCAAATTTAAAGAACCAGAAACGATACTTCAACGTGCTTTTCATTCTTTTAATTTAATACTTGATGAAGTAAAATAAATTTATCAACTAACATTATAACCTTATAAACCCTAAGGGTCTTAAAGAACCTTAGGGTTTGAGAAAACACTTTTCAATACTTTTTTTTGCATTAAAAATGAACATTGTTCAAATTAATAACATAACTCAATGAAACAATTTAATTACTTACTTTTTGCCTATTTAATCTTTGGATTTTCTTTTTTTGCTTTCTCCCAAGAAAACCAAAAAGAGAATACCAAAACTCATTTAGAAAATTATATTTCGGAAGGAATTGCTCAAAATGAAAGTCTCAAAGAACAGCAATTTATTTTGGAGAAAAATATTTTGGCTTTGCAGGAAGCAAAAACTCTTTTTTATCCAAATGTAGATTTTAATACCAATTATTTTTTGGCTGGAGGAGGTCGGACAGTTGATTTTCCTGCTGGAGATATTCTCAATCCCGTTTATTC
>DAIUBX010000435.1:0-3423 GCA_036846465.1 Bernardetia sp. | reverse complement strand
TTACAGTACTGGACATGAGCTAAATTTTTTATAAAAAAAGGACAGAAAGAGTTAATTTAGAAGTGTGAAAACCAAAAAACTCTATTCCGTCCTGTTGAACAAATATACAAAGGAATTTTCAGATATTCCTCTTCATTATGTTCACACTACTTTGTTGCTTATTAGCTGTATTCTGATTAAAGAAACTGTTAATTTAAATAAGTTAAAAAATCAAGTAGGTATTTTTTTAAATTCTCCTACTGTTCAAATTAATTCTCATTATAAACGGCTTACTCGTTATTTTTTGGATGTCTATGTTCAAAAAACACTATGGAAGCTGATTCTAGTTTTCAGTATAGGCTCTTTTTTGAATAGAAAAGAGGTAAAAAAAGAAATTTTCTATCTAGCTATGGATGGTAGCATTTGGCAATTAGGCGAATATACGTACCATGTTTTGGTTTTAAGTGTGATTTATAGAAAAATGGCGATTCCTATTTTTTGGATCAATTTAGAGAGAAAAGGTAGTTCTACTGTTGCTCATCGTAAAAGTTTATTAGCGTCAGCTTTATTGTTATATCCTTTTTTAAAAAGATTTACAATTTTAGCTGATAGAGAGTATAAAGGTAGAGTTTGGTTTAGGTATTTAGAAGAACAAGGATATACGTACATTATTCGTCTTTGTAAGGGAGATTATCAAGTAGAGGTTAAAAAGTACCACAGTTTGCTTAAAAAAGCTAAATCAGGTAAATTAGTAAGTCAAGAGTTTGAAACTGACTTTGCAAAAAAACTAAAAATAGTCATTTCTTATAATGCACAAGCAGCAAAAGAAAGTGAAAAATTTGTCATTTTATTAACTAATAAACATCGTTTAACAAAGGAGAAAATTAGTGCCATCTATTACTTAAGATGGAAAATAGAGTGTTTATTTAGACATTTGAAAACAAATGGATTTCATTTGGAGGAGTTAGGAATGGTAAATCCAAGAAAAATTCGTGTTCTAATGGCATTAGTAATTGCATCTTTTTTACTCTGTATCTTAGAAGGAGTAAAAACAAAACAGAGAGTAAAAAAAGACAATGAATCCTTTTACGAATCTATTTTTAGAATAGGATATGGAAAAGTAGTATTTTATGCTACTTCTATAGACAAGATAATAAAGATAATAACCCAATTATCGCAAAAAACCAAAACGCAAAATACAACCTAAATTAAGCCATGTCCAGTACTGTACACTTTTTTATTATTGCATTTATTCTACTGGCACTAAATTCATAACCAATTTTCTTTTAAGCAAACTATATTCGTAAGTCATCATAAATCCTTTTTTTGCTGGTAATATTCCTTGCATATAGACTTCTAATTCGTCGTATTTTCTGATGCGTGATTCGTTTTCAGCAAATGTTTCATTAGTCATATATTGAGTACTTAGTCCAAGCATTTCAATATCAGAAATGATTTGTGGTTTGACATTGGTAAGAGGAATTTTGACCCAGTTTGTATTTTGGCTAGTATTTATGCTATATGCCAAATAAGTAAATTCTTCATAACTCAAAAAATTTATCCGAATTTCATTTTGGGCATTTACTTGGTGGGTTCTGTAGGTCAAAAGTCCTTTTTCTTTCAATCCTCTTGCTCTATTGAGCGTACCTGATTCAAGCTGTGAAGGCAACTCATCACTCATAGTAATGGCTTCTTCTGGTGCAGGAACAATCATCTGTAAATGAGGTCTGTCTATGCGTTTTGCTTCTTGAATTTTTCCGTTAGTATCAAACTCAAAAGTCATAAAATCGAATACCCTGACAAGATGATGTCGATTAGAATTTCCAGTAGCTTCTTCACGTACACCTGCATATCTATATAATTCTCCCACAGCTACAAAATTACCATTTGGCAAAGGTTCAAGGGCGTGTATCCAAATTTCAGCATTCAGTTTGAAAAACCAATCATATACTGCCGTTTTCAAAAGTGGTCGTAAGGCCGCCCTCTCAAAATATTTTTTATTAATTTCTTTTCCCGTTTTGTCTAGTTTTACAAAAAATATTCCTCTTGAGTTTTTACTTTGTATGCTTTTTCCTTTAAAATAAGTACCTGAAATAGCAATATTTCCTTCTGAATCGGGTCTGATAGCCGTCGGAAAATAAGAATTTTCTTTATCTACAAGAGGGTAACTATAATTTATATCGCCTGTGGTAGCATTCAAGCCAACTATTCTTGTATTGAATATATTGCCAAATCTTTCAGTGGCTTCATAGATAATAATTTGTTCTTCTTCAGCCCAAAGTTGATACACATGTCCTGTTTGTTTGCCTACAAAAATTTCTTTTTTCCAAATAGGTTTTAAGTTATAATCTACATTTTCTATAGAATATCCATTCTCTTTTCCTTTGAGAGATTGTGTAACAATAAATCCTTTTTCTTTGTGAGGAAAAACTTGGGGATGAAATTGTTTGCCTCGTGCCAAAAAAGGTAATTTTTCTCGTGTTTCTTTTGCTACTTCTTCGCCTTTTTCATTCAAAATAACATACGTAACAGAGCTTGTACTCAAACTATTTACGACAAAAGATGCTAAAAAATAATTTCCATTCGAAGTCATTTTATTGAACATTGCATTCTTTGGAAGTTCTACATTTGTTTTTTTGATTTCTTGTAAGTTGTTATCAAAAATTTGAATTGACCATTCATTAGATGATTCTCTAAAGACCAAAAAATAACCATTACAATTTCCATCAGGAGTAGCTAGAGCCTGTACTCCCGAAAAATTAAGAGGCGAAATTTTGACTTCTGTTTGAATTTGTGCCTCAGAAAGGAAACATATAAAAGACAATACAAAAAAGCAGAACACTTTTTTAAAAAATAAACTTTTACGCTTCATATTTGTATAAAAAATAAATTTTTAATTATAAAATAAATAAATGTAAGTAGCTATAATTATTTTCATTCAAAATGCCTTATTTTACCTAAATCAGATTGTTGATACAGACTTGAAAAAGGTACAAAATATTATTTTTGTGCTAAAAACATCAGAATACTTCTAAAATTGTATATCACTACCTAACTTTTAAAACTTCCAATTCACACCCAAATTCCATCGTAAAGGGTCTTGTGGCACACCTACAAAAGTAGTTACATTGGGAACAGAAGTGTTGTAATAACGAGTATCGAATAAGTTTCTGAAACGAGTAAAGAGTGTAAAATTGTCTTTGATGTGATAGCCTACATACAAGGAAGCTATCCAAAAAGGATCATTTCCAAGTGCATTTCCTGCATCATCTTTAAAAGTGGTGTGATAACTTGTACTTCTGTATAAAATGGAAGGCGTAAAATCAAGATTTTTGTAGGAAAATTCTCCCATCAGACGCAGTGTGTGCATAGCACTAAGAGGAAGCTGTCCTCCATTTAGTTTTCCATTGGAATAAGAATACGATAAGTTGGTATGTACCTTCC
>DAIUBX010000434.1:0-3448 GCA_036846465.1 Bernardetia sp. | reverse complement strand
TTGAGCCTATTTCTACTTATTTTTCATTGATGGATACACAAATGAATTATGGAAACACCCAAACTTTGCGACAACAAAAACGATTAGAAGATGAAAGTATTAGCATTAGAAAGATTAATTTAGAAAATTATGAAACGGAATTAGAATTGCTTTTTCCTTTTGTGAGCAGTTTATTTGAGCAAAATTTTCTTTATACGCCTATTAGTTTGGAAAGTTTTAAAGATAAATATTTACCTATCAAACAGTTGATTAATCCTAATTATGTTTTAATTGCAGAGCATAAAATCAATAATGCAACTGAAATTGTAGGCTTTATTTTCTGTTATCCAAATCTTTATTCATCTATTTATTCTAAAGACGAAAAGCAGTTAATTTGTAAGACCATAGGCAGAAATCAAGACGATTTTTATAAAGGATTAGGACACGTAATGACATACAAAGTAGCCGAACAAGCCAAAAAAGATGGTTTTTCTGCTTTTATTCACGCTTTTATGATAGAAAATAGTTTGTCTTCAGAACTTTCTAAAAATTTTGCTAAAGAAAAATACAGAACTTATACGCTTTATGGAATGGATGTAGGAGCGAGGGATTAGGGGCGAGAGAAGGGGAATTAGGGAATGAAAATAAAATAAAACTATCCTTTAACATTTATGGTTGATTTATAATAGAATTTATCGTAATTTTTAATTCGTAATTAGCTTCGCTGCTTTTGCAAGTCCTAATTGAAAGTTTTACCTTTACTTTTATTTCCAAATTTCTACTAATAAATTGGCTTGTTCCTAGATGAAAATTTACCGTAAGGTTTCAGAGTTTCCCGAACTTCAACATACAATCCTAACAAGTGGAACGTTTGACGGCGTACATTTAGGACATCAAAAAATTATTCAACGTGTAGTCGATCTCAAAAAACGCACTCCAAATGCTCAAACTGTTGTTTTGACGTACCATCCACATCCTCGTTTGGTTCTTTTTCCAGACCAAAAAGACTTGAAATTACTGACTTCATTAGAAGAAAAAGCGATTTTATTAGAAGATTTAGGGATTGACCATTTGTGTGTGATTCCGTTTACCAAAAAATTTGCAGAAACTTCTTCTGAAACGTTTATCAAAAACATTATTCAAAAAAAGCTACAAACTCGTCAGTTTGTGATTGGTTATGACCATCGTTTTGGAAAAAATAGAGAAGGTGGATTTGATTATTTAAAAGAAAATGAAGACAGATTTGGATTTAAAGTAGAAGAAATTTCAAGACAAGACATTGAAGAAAATGCTATCAGTAGTACAAGAATTAGAAAAGCACTTTTTGAGGGCGATATAGAAACGGCAAACGAACTTTTGGGCTATGAATTTTCGATTACTGGAAAAGTAGTGAAAGGAAAGCAAATCGGAAGAACAATCGGCTATCCAACAGCAAACCTACAACTAGAAGAAAAACACAAATTAATTCCAAAACAGGGAATTTATGCCGTCAGAGTCTATCACAAATACGAATATTATGGTGGAATGCTAAGTATTGGTGTGCGTCCGACGATAGGAAAAAACCTCAAACAAACCATTGAAGTAAATATTTTTGATTTTGATAAAGATATTTATGATAAAAATATCACGTTACAGTTTGTGAAATTTTTGAGAGAAGAAGAAAAATACAATTCTTTAGAAGAACTTAAAAATCAACTTGCTAAAGATAAAGAGGAGAGTTTGGAGATTTTGAAGGTATAGCAGTTTAACGATTGCTAAGGTCAGATTACTAACCATTATCAACGTTTTAAGTATTCAAATTAACTAAATTCAAAAAATATGAAATTAAAATTTTGGAAAATATCCTTTTTACTAATTCTGATTTTAATTAGTTGTAAAACTCAATCTTTAAACTTAAATTCTGATACCCTAATAGGTAAATATATTGGAATTGGAAAAACAAGTGCTAGAGTTATTAGAAGAAAATAATGAATTTAGATTTTGGATTCGTAATGGACATGGTTCAGATTTTACTCAGGGAAAATGGAATTATTCAAACAATATTTTAACCTTGAACTCTAAGACTTTAAATGAAACGGATAAGTTGATAAATGCTCTTACAAGTGGACATCGGATTATATTTGAAAATATTAATTGGGAAGTAACCCAAAATAAATTTACAACATTACAAAGTAAAAAGTGGACACTAAGAAAGGAAATAGAGTAAAAGCTGCATTAAACTCCTTACAAACTAATAAATGTATTACCTCCTCAAAACATGCAAATATTCCATAGTTGCGTTGGCTTTGTGTTCTCTATTGATGTCTTTGTCGGCTTTGAAACGTTGGTATTCTGTTTTTTCTACGGAATAAGAACCGTATTTACTCATTATTTTTTTGATGGTTTCTAGGTTCATCAAGCCTTCGTTGTTGTAGCTTAAAAAGATAAATTCAAAATCTGCATGTTTAATTAAATCTTCAAAAACGTTTTCTACTTCGTTTTTTTTGCAATATTTTGATTTTTCGTATTCTCTTAATCCTGTTTTTCCTTTTGGCTCAAAATCATCATAAAGCGCAATCGTATTCAAAAGATGGTAATTTGCTCCGTACTGACGAGCATTATAAGGTGGGTCTAAATACAAAATATCGCCTTTTATCTTTTTAATAAGTTCGTTTGCATCTTCTTTAAAAACTTGATTTTTTTGATTTTCAGTTTTTGGAAAATGAGCAGGAGAAAGAATTAGATTTTTTTGAGCCGATTTTTTGAGTTGTTTCAAAAATGCACCATAGACAGAAGCCGTATTTGCTACTTTATCGGCACTTTCTAAAAGAGAAGTCAAAAGAAAGAAATACTCACTTTGAGAAACAAAATCATTTACTTTCCATTCTTCTAATTTCTGTCTAATTACATCAATTTTTTTTCCGTTATCATCACTAAAATAAAGTCGTTCACTTCCACTTCCTTCACAATAATTTTGATAAATAAATCCGTTTTTTTCTTTAAAATCTTGTTCTTTTATAGATAAATTATTCAATTCGTGTATCAAAAAAACAATTCTTTCATTCGGAATAGCAACTGTATTTTCGATATAATTTTTCAATAAAACATAGCTATACGGTTCTAAATCATTTGCAATAATTTGATTTACAAACGGTTTTAGTTTACGGCTAACAATCCCCGTTCCTGCGAAAAGTTCTGCAAAAATGGTTTTTGAAAGTGGTTTTGAAGGATTTGATATGTTGTATTTTTGGGTAATAATTTCTACTATCCAATCCGAAAGACGAAGTTTTGAGCCGATGTAATTCATTTTATCGTATTCTTGTCGCTCATGAGGACACCATATCCGTCAAGCTAACTTGGTTTACAGGTCGCTCGTGGGGACACGAGCAACGGAAAAGTTGATTTTTATTCTAAAAATAATTTAACAATAATAATAAAATAACAATTTTAATTTTTAACTGTAAATTTCAAAAAAATACCGTTGCTCGTG
>DAIUBX010000433.1:0-3452 GCA_036846465.1 Bernardetia sp. | reverse complement strand
TTTATTCCGTAATTTTTAATTCGTAATTCGTAATTATATTTATGTAAGTTTTATTCCAATCATCATAATATCATCAGTCTGACTGTTATTTGCTTGCCATTTTTCCAACTGATTTTCGATATGGATTTTTTGTTTCTCTAATGGCATTTTATGAATTTGTGTAAGCATGTCATACAAACGTCTGCTCATAAATTTTTTATCATTTTTGCCTCCAAACTGGTCTTGGAAGCCATCAGAGCCAAGATAAAGTATATCTCCTACTTGATAATGAATCGTAATATCTTCAAATTTACGTTTTATTTTTACTTCATGTCCACCAATGGGTAAAGAGTTAGGTTTAAAGCGATTGAATTCTCCATTTTTATCAACATAAAGTAGAGGTTGTTTTGCTCCCGAATAAGTAAGTGTCTTTTCATTTGTGTTGATGCGACAAAGAGCAATATCCATTCCGTCTTGTACATTTGTTTCTTGTTGGTGCAAATGGTGAATCAAACGGTAATGTAATTCAATGAGCATTTCGGCTGGTGAGCGTACTCCTTGACGAGAATTGAAAATATCTCCCAACAACGAATTACATAAAATTGTCATGAAAGCCCCTGGTATTCCGTGTCCTGTACAGTCAGCCAAGGCGACATAAAAATCTCCTTGTCGTTGCTCAAACCAATAACAATCACCACTTACAATATCTCTAGGACGATCTATTATAAAATTATCATTTAGCTCTTCAAAAATTGTTGTTGTATTTATTTGTATGGCATCTTGAATTCGACGAGCATAATTGATGCTTTTTGTAAGTGTGGTATTTGTGTCGTCTATTAGGGTAGCTTGTTTAGACATTTGTTCATAAACTGAGCGAATTTCATCGTTTTGTTTACGTAGTTTAGTAATTGTCTTTTTCTTGATTTGTGTTCTATAAACAAATAACCCAACTAATAGAAAAGCTATTAATGCGACTGCTGAAATAAGATAAAGTGTAAGGTTCTTATTTTTGCTTTCTTCTTTTAGGAGTTGATTTTCTCTTTCTTTTCGTTCGGATTCATAATAGGTTTGCATATTTGATACTTGATGCCTACGACTAATATTTGACAGACTATCATTCATGGCAACGGCAAGCGACTGATTTTCGAAGGCTTTTTTATAATTTCCAGCTCTAAAATAAATTTCTCTCAATGCTTCATATCCATTTCTTACAAGAGCTGCATAACGAAGTTTTTGAGCTAACTCTACACCTTTTTCAGTTGTATTGATTGCTTTAGATAAATCTCCTTTTTCAGAATAAATTTCTCCTAACTTTATCATATTGACGATATTGCCATAGCTATCATTTATTCTTTCAGTAATTTCTCTACTTTTAGTGATATAAGAAGTTGCTTTTCCTACATCTCCTTGTTTCAAATAAGCATCTGCTAGATTGGAAAATAATTTATAAATTAAATCTTCATTTTCTAATTTTTCTGCGATGACTAATCCTTGATCTAAAGATTCAATAGCTTCATTGATGCGTTGTAGGTAGATAAGACTAAGTCCTTTTAAATTCAGCGCACTAGCTAATCCATATTCAGAACCTGATATTCGCCATAATTTTTCTTCTTTTACAGCATACTCATAAGATTGCTTAAAATCTCTCATCAAAAGATAGGTAACAGCTATTTTGTGTAAAGCATCAGTTTGTAAAGAATCATCTCCAATTTCTTCGGCTGCATTTAGGCCTCTAAGAAGCAATTTAAGTGCAAAATCTGATTCTCCTTTATTTCTATGTAATGCACCTGCTTGTATGGAAGCTTGAGCAATTAGGTTTTTATCTCGCAATTCTATCGCTTTTCTCACAGCTAAAGTGGCATATTCTAAGGCTTTTTCTGAATCTCGTAATTCGGTGCGATAAAATTCTGAAATCTCTAGTAATAATTCTACTTTTTTTGTTTTTTGTGCTTTTTCTAATTGAGTTTCCAAAATTTCTACCTGTTTCTTTTTCTCTTCTTTTAAAATTTCTTTCTGATTTACTATTTTTTCTATCTCTAAACTATCATTAAAAACACTATCTGAACTTGATTGAGCATAAACTAAAGACACACAAAAAAAGTAGCCAAGAAAAGCCAAAAAGGAAATAAAAAATGATAAGTTAGAGAAATGATGCTTTTGGTTATTTTTTCCCAACATAAAAATGAAACTAATTTTATATTTCTAATTCTATAATTAATCTGTTAATTTGTGTTTTGATAAAGCTAAATAACGCTTTAGAAATAAAACCTATTTGGTTCTGTATGATTTTAGTTGCAAACCATAACTTGTATTTTGTCCAAGTCTGTACCAAAGGTCTGACTTTGGACAAAATAAGCCGTTTGAAATGAAAATGATTATTTTAGTTTGGTCAGATTTTCAGTACAGACCAAACTAAAATAGAAGTTGCAACCAAATTCATAAAGAGCCACGTATTTTAATTAAAAAACTAATACATCTAAACTCATAAAAAGTAAAGGTACAAAAAATTAACCTCTATTTCTTCTACGTTCTTCTTTGCGTCTTTGTTTGTGCTGATTTTTTTCTTGATTTGTAATTTCAAAATCCATTCTACTTTTTACAGTATCAATCGCCAAAAACAAAGCATTTCTAAACGAACTTTCATCAGCACTATTGCTTCCTGCAATACCATAAGCAGTTCCGTGATCTGGCGATGTTCTTACAACTGGCAAACCAGCCGTAAAGTTTATTCCTTCATTAAAAGCAAGTGTTTTGAATGGAATAAGTCCTTGGTCGTGATACATTGCCAAAATTCCATCAAATTTTTCATATTCTTTTGCGCCAAAAAATCCATCAGCAGGAAAAGGGCCATAAACTAAATGTTCTTTTTGACGGAATTTTTCAATTAAAGGCGAAATAATTTCTTTTTCTTCGCTTCCCAAAAGTCCATTTTCTCCTGCATGAGGATTAAGACCTAAGAGAGCTACTTTGGGCTTTGAAATTCCAAAATCTTGTTTTAAAGAATGGAGCATCAAATTAAGTTTATTTGTGATGGCTTCTTCTGTTATTTTTTCAGAAACTTTATGCAAAGGAATATGTCCCGTAACCACCCCAACACGTAAATTTTCATGCACCAAAAACATTAAGCTATCCTTTACTTTATCAATACTAAATTTTTCGGTTAAATATTCAGTATGACCTGGAAAATTAAAGGTTTCAGACTGAATATTATCTTTATTAATTGGCGCAGTAACAAGAGCATCAATCCAACCTTCTTGTATTGCTTTTGTTGCACCTTCTAAGGCAGCCAAAGCACACTGACCTGCTTCTGCCGTAATTTTCCCAGCTTCTACCTCTACTTTTGCAGACGAACAGTTTACAATATTTATTTTTTGTTCGTGAATAGAAGTAGCCAAATTTTCGTCGTCTAAAAAATGCTGTTGGAAAGTAAAATCTATATTCAATATTTTTTTATAATTAGAAAATGCTCGTGC
>DAIUBX010000432.1:0-3460 GCA_036846465.1 Bernardetia sp. | reverse complement strand
GTGGAATACTGAATGTTTTTGTAAAAGAAAAAGGCTTAAATATCAATGAATACAGTTATCATTTTGATTATTCTCCACAAATAAAAATAGACATCAAACCTGCTCAAGACTTGCTTTATCTAGCTGCATCGAGAGAATATGGATACACCAGTGGAATCGACGGTGGCACTAAAGTTTTCGAAGACTTGAAAGCCAACTACTGGAAACCCAACCAAGTACATAGAATATCTATTTCAAGAAATGGGTCGCATGTCAAGGTATATGTCAATCAAGACAAGGTAATGGACTTACCTAATGCCTTGCCACCCAATGAAACTTACACCTTACTGCTTTGCAACAACTTGTGGGCTAATGGGTACTACATTTCAAATGTAAAACTTGCCACTGGTTCGCCACAACCTGCCAAAGATTTGAAAGATAAAAAAATATACATTACACAAAATATTCAATTTGATGTCAATTCAGACCAAATAAAACCGAATTCGTATCAACTATTAAAGACAATAGCACAAGCCATAAAGGAAATAGATGGTAAGATTTCTATTGTAGGACATACGGATAGCGATGGCAATGCTGAGAAAAATATAGACTTATCCAAAAGAAGGGCAGCTTCAGTAAAAAATGCACTTGTCAAAGAATTTGGTATAGACGCTGCAAAACTTGAAACCGACGGAAAAGGACAAGCCCAACCTATCAGTAGCAACGATACTCCACAAGGTAAAGCGAACAACCGTAGGGTAGAATTTGTAGTGGAGAAGTGAAAAGTTAAACCCATAAGATTTTCAAAATTTTCAAAATCTTATGGGTTTGAGTTTATTCTGTCCTAAATCGAATAAACAAAATAATAGCCAAAGAAAGGGCTGTTAATGCCGTTATTCCTACTTGAAGAGATGTTTTAGTATCAATTCTACTGACAATTATTTTATCATTTTGATTTGCTGTTGCTTTTTCTTCTGCGTGAAAGGCTGCCAAATAAGCCACTTTTTGTAGCGAATCAACCACCAAATAATCAGGAATTTTATTGTTGAGAATATAGAGAAGTTCTGATGCTGTTGTGTCTGTTTTGATGAAAAAAGTAGAATCTATATCAGTTACGGAATTTTCTAGTTCAGGTAAATAGTTTTTTTCAAATTCTTTATCTATTTGTAAGCCTTCTTCAATCCACTTTTTTTCTTGTTCGAAAATTGGATTCAAATAATTATCTCGTTCTTTTATTTTTTGAGCTAAGAAAACTAAAATATCTTCGGTGTTGTATTTTTCTGTATTATATTTTTTATCGTATTTTAATTGATTTTGGTGGTGCAATAAAACCGAAGAAGCAAGACGAGTATAAGATTTTGCAGATTTAGGCGAGTATTTAGAAATAAGTTGAGCTGCTCTCAAATAGGCAAAGGCTGCCGTTTGTGCAGCTCCTTTTTTATTGTTCATCTCTTTTTCTAGTTCTTTTTTTTGCTCTTTTTTATAACTTACTTGTCCTTCTTTTAAGATAGGGAATGCCGTTTTTCCTAAAAATAAATCTCCAATGGCTTCTATCAAAATTACGTTTTCAGAATCAGAAAAACGAAGAAGTTGTACCATTGCAAAAATAGCTTCATCGGTTTGTTTTTCTGTTAAAATTGCATTTTTTTTATCTTTACGTTTGATTTTTGTAGAAAATTTTTGAGCTAAAAAAGTGTAAAAGTTAGGAATTTCATAAATTTGCCTTTTATTAGCCAAATCATCAACCGTAAAATCTCCCTGTACGGGCAAAGTAAGTTTACGCCTTTGTTGCTTGGTTGCTCCTTTTCGTGCAGCACATTCAATCAAATAATCTATCCAATAAACTTGATATTTATCTCTCAAAGCCAAAGGACTGTATTTATTAAGCAACTTTTGAGCATAAAAACGAGCTTTATAGAGTTCTCTATCAGCAATATAAAAAGTAGCTAAATTTGAATAAGTGCTATATTCTCCTGCTTTTTTTCGTTCCTTTGCAATCATTAAACGAATGGCATCGCTCGTTCTGCCTGTCAAATGATACGAAACGGCAAGGGCATCATACAGCATCAAAGAATCTGGGTTTTTATTCCAAGCATCTTCATAGATAGATATTCGCCAAAAATGGTAATTTTGTGAATGTTTTAAATGATTGCCCACCAAAACCTGCATGACAGTTTGGTAAGGAACTGCATTTAATTTACTCGTTTCATTATCCCAAAGAGAAGCCGAAGCCGAAAAAGGAGATAAAAAAAAGCAATAAAACCAAAATTTAAAAAAAGTATTCATTGTATATTTATCAACTAGATATAATTCAAAAATACGATTTATTCTTGAATTCGTTTAACGAAAAAACAGTGTTCTTTGTGCCACAGAACACAAATCAAAATAATCAAGTAGTTGTATTTATTCATCATTCATAATTAATAATTCATCATTCTCATGAATCCTATAACCAAAAAAATTCTTCAATTTAGCATTTCGCTACTTGCAGGAATTGTACTTTTTTATCTTCTGTATCGAAACATAGATACAGAAAAAATGATTGAAACGTTATCAAAAGCTGATTATAAGTTTGTGTTTTTGTCAATGTTATTAGGTTGTTTGGCACACTGGAGCAGAGGTGTGCGTTGGGTAATTGCCTTGCAACCGTTAGGATACAAAGTTCAAAAAAGAAGGGCATTTGTTGCTGTTATGACAGGTTATTTAATGAATACGGCTGTTCCTCGTGCTGGAGAAGTGGCTCGTTGTGCCTTTTTGAAACGAACGGATAATGTGCCTGTCGAAGTTTCTTTTGGTTCTGTAATTGGTGAGCGTGCTTTGGATTTTGTGCTTTTAGTTTCTATTACGGCTTTTACTTTTTTTGTAGAATGGAAGATTATAAAAGGTTTTTTAGATAAATATGCCGATTTTGGAATTTATGAACAAAAATTTTATGACAATATTTGGCTACTTTGGGTACTTATTTTATTGGGAATAGTAACGTTAGGATTGATTTATTCTTTTAGAAAAAAAATTCGTGAAAATGCTTTTGTAATCAAAATTCAAGTTTTTTTAGGAGGACTTTGGCAGGGTATTTCATCTATTACAAAACTCAATAAAAAACAACAATTTTTCTATATTGTGCATACAATTATTATTTGGGCATGTTATCAGTTGATGATTTATGTACTTTTCTTTTCTATTGAGGCTACTTCTGATTTGAGTGTAATGGCTGGTTTTACGGCTATGGTTATGGCTGGAGTGGGAATGGTTATTCCAATTCCGGGGGGACTTGGCTCATTTCATTTCTTTGTAGCGCAAACGTTAATTGCTTACGGAATACAAAATGAACCTGCTGAATATTTTGCTCTTTTTGCACATACAGCACAAACGCTTATGATTGTTGTCATTGGTGGAATTAGTATGACAGCAGGACTTTATCTTTGGGCAAGGAAAAAACAGTAACCAGTTATCAGTCATCAGTAACCAGTTGAATTTCCCA
>DAIUBX010000431.1:0-3463 GCA_036846465.1 Bernardetia sp. | reverse complement strand
TCAAAAACTAAAAGTGCCTTCTTGGGACAGACTTTTCAGAATTTATGATGCCTTTCGTTTAGGAATACCGATGAAACGTATTTTTGATTTGACAAGAATTGATAAATGGTTTTTGCATCAAATTGAAGAAATTGTAGAATTAGAAAAAGAAATTGAAAAATATAAAATCACTACAATTCCGTACGATTTATTATTGAAAGCAAAGAAAAAAGGTTCTGCTGACCGTCAAATCGCTCATTTAGTAAACTGTTTAGAAAGTGAAGTTTATCAAAAAAGAACAGAATTAGGAATAAACAGAGTTTGGAAAATGGTCGATACGTGTTCAGCCGAATTTGAAGCACAAACGCCTTATTATTATTCTACTTTCGAAACCGAAAACGAAGCTATCAGAAGTGATAAGAAAAAAGTTGTAGTTTTAGGTTCAGGGCCAAACAGAATCGGACAAGGAATTGAGTTTGATTATTCGTGTGTTCATGGCGTTTTGGCAGCAAAAGAAGCAGGTTATGAAACTATTATGATAAACTGTAACCCTGAAACAGTTTCAACAGATTTTGATATTGCTGATAAATTGTATTTTGAACCTGTTTTTTGGGAACATATTTACGATATTATCCAACACGAAAAACCAGAAGGTGTTATCGTTCAATTAGGTGGGCAAACAGCCTTAAAACTTGCCGAAAAGTTAGAACGTTACGGAATTCCAATTTTAGGAACGAGTTATGAAGCCTTAGATTTGGCAGAAGACAGAGGACGTTTTTCAGATTTATTGAAAGAAAATAACATTCCTTATCCAAGATACCACGCCATCAAAACAGCAGAAGAAGCATTAGAAAAAGCGTCTGAAATGGAATTTCCTTTGCTTGTTCGTCCTTCGTATGTTTTGGGTGGACAGCGTATGAAAATCGTTATCAACGAGCAAGAATTAGAAGAACACATCATCAATATTTTTAAAGATTTGGGACAACAAACCATTCTGATAGATGAGTTTTTGGACGGAGCTATCGAAGCCGAAGCCGATGCAATTTGTGATACCGAAGACGTTTATATTATTGGAGTGATGGAACATATCGAACCTGCTGGGATTCATTCGGGCGATTCGTATGCCGTTTTGCCTCCTTTTGATTTGGACGAGAATATCATGAAACAGATTCACGACCACACCAAAAAAATTGCGTTAGCTCTCAAAACAAAAGGTATTATCAATATTCAGTTTGCCATTAAAGACGGTTTGGTTTATATCATTGAAGCCAATCCACGAGCCTCACGAACTGTTCCTTTTATCTGTAAAGCCTATCAAGAACCGTATATCAAATATGCAACTTGGGTAATGCTAGATCACAAAAAGGTAAAAGATTTTGATTTTAAGCCACAACAAAACGGTTATGCTATCAAAATTCCTGTTTTCTCCTTTGATAAATTCCCTAATGTAAACAAAGAATTAGGACCTGAAATGAAATCTACTGGAGAAGCCATTTATTTTATTCATCACTTAAAAGACCCTTTCTTTAAAGAGATTTATAATGAACGTAATTTGTATTTGAGTCGTTAGAAGTTCAAACCTATAAGGTTTTCAAAAACCTTATAGGTTTTTTTTATGCTAAAAAACAAAAAAAATGGAGCAAATAGGTTTACAGGCTACGCCTCAAAGAATGGAAATTGTAGAGTTTATACATTCACTTTTTCCTCAAAGAGCATTAATTAATTGGAAAGATAATTATAAAAGAACATTTGTTTATAATGGAATAGAAAATATTGAAGATGAATCTA
The DNA here is from genome assembly GCA_036846465.1 of Bernardetia sp. Classification (GTDB taxonomy): domain Bacteria; phylum Bacteroidota; class Bacteroidia; order Cytophagales; family Bernardetiaceae; genus Bernardetia. The sequence continues at coordinate 1,696 of DAIUBX010000431.1, read as the reverse complement.
TCGCTGATGATTTTACAGGTTTTGCTCTGCAAATTGAATCTACCGAGAGTGAATTTAAAACTATAATAACTTTATATCGTGCTTCTGAACAACACTTAGAAGAACGAGAACTTTTTTTGGCTTTAAAGTTATCTAAAAAATTTAATTGTAGAACCATAATCAATGCTCCCACATGGTTAGCAAAAAATGACCCTTATTATAGCTTAATCATAGATGGAGAAAAAATATACCTAGCCGATGGTAGTAGCACATAAGTAGTTTTGAAACTTACTGACGATATTTTTATAAAAATTATCAAAAAACCAAAAAAACTACTTTCATAATCGTTTTATCTAAACTAAATTTGTAGATTCTATCAAGACTTGTTTAAGCATCGTAAAACAAAAATTTTGTTTTAATTGAAATTTTTAAAAAATCGTTTAAAAGATATTTAAAAATTACTCAACTACTTATTCATTTTGATATATTTTTCTCTAAAAAAGAAAAATAATCTTGACCGTACAACTACGATAAATCATTTTTGAGCTAGTTTAGAATTTATTCTACCAAAAATAAAAATGATTTTTTCCATATATAGCAAACTAAAATAATTCTGAATTTTAATCTAACAAATTGATTTTTAAGGATTTATATATAAAATTAATTTAAAGTTTTTACTATACATAAAAATAAAAACTAATTTTGAGCATTTTAAACCCTTAGGGTTTTCAAAACCCTTAAGGTTTCGATACATTTTGCGTATGTAACAAAGATTATTTGTTTTTTTAGAGAAAAATGAACCTGTTTTCTATATAATTTATTTTATAAAAAAATGGGTTAGAAGCGAATAAATGTAAATTATTAATTATGAGTGGTTTTAAATTAGAATTTAAAACATTCGTAATTCGTAATTGAAAATTCGTAATTATTAACCATTCAATCTAAAGAAAAAATATATAATGTATCTCCAAATCGCAATTACGGCTATCGTGGCTTTGATTGTCGGAATTTTAATAGGGCGTTTTTTGCTCATTAAAGTTCTTACAAGTCTAAAAGAAAAAGCAGAAAACGAAGCCAAAGCAACCCTCCAAACTGCAAAAGCAGATGCTGCAAATCTTTTGAAAGAAAAAGAATTAGCTGCCAAAGACCACTTTTTGAAACTTCAAGCCGAACACCAAAGAGAATCTAATAAAAGGCAAAAAAACGTAGCTCTACAAGAAGCAAAACTCAAAAAACAAGAACAGCGTTTCCAACAAATCGAACTCAAACTGAAAGAACAAGAAGTCTCTTTGAAAAAAGAACAAGAACTTTTAAACAAAGAAATCAATAAGCACCAACAGCGAAAAGATGATTTGTATAAAAAAATGGAAGCCGTCGAAGCAAAGTTTGAAGAGGCAAATCGCTTAGAAAAAGAACAAATCGTTTTATTAGAAAAAGTATCTGGACTTTCTGCCGAAGAAGCTAAAAATCAACTTATCGAATCCTTAGAAAAAGAAGCGCATACCTTAGCAACTGCCAAAATTCGCCAAATCATGAGCGATGCCGAACTGACAGCTACCAAAGATGCCAAAAGAATTGTTCTTGCTACCATCCAAAGAACAGCAACCGAACACGCCATTGAAAATTGTGTGTCTGTTTTCCATTTAGAGAGCGACGACATAAAAGGAAAAATTATTGGTAGAGAAGGACGAAATATCAGAGCTTTAGAAGCTGCAAC
>DAIUBX010000430.1:0-3467 GCA_036846465.1 Bernardetia sp. | reverse complement strand
CTCCAAAAATATTTGTAGAATGGGAATATAATGACCAAGAAAAATTAGATTCTTTGTATAACCTGTATGTAGCAGGAACGTATTTTGATAATCCGAAACTCTCTTCTTACTACAAAAAAGGAGAAACTTTTCAACTTGCTTTCCGTGCAGCCAAAAAATTAGGACACAAAAAAGTATATGCGATGGATTACACAAATACAGATTTTCCTTTTGATAGTTTGATGTAAGTGGCAAAAGAAAACAATCAAACAGAGTTACAAGAAGAAGTAATGCAAGTGATTCAAGAGTTTTCGTCTGATTTTGATGCTCAAATTAATACTCAAAAATCGCTTAAAGAAATTCTCTATTATACCAATAACCCAGCTTTACGTCAAAAAGACTTAGCTCTTTATACTCAAGCAATGATGAAAGCAGGAGGAAAAGATAATTTTGTAGGAGCATATTTGGCTTCCGAATGGTATCGCAGAAATTTATATATGCTTTCTATTATGCAAAAACAAATTACAAAAGAAGATGAAAAAGTAATGATTTTGTTAGGTTCAGGTCACGCAGCACTTATCAGTCAAATCATTTCAACTCATTCAAATTTGAAAGGAGTAGAATTACAAGAAGTTTTAGACTAAAATCTTATCCTAAATTATTCAAAAATCCATTCAAGAAATATATTATTTTTTGAATGGATTTTGTATTCAAGTAAGGACACTTAAAGCAGACAAATACTATTAGTCTGACTTTCTTTGATAAGAGAAATTTATCTTTTCGTATTCCTTATTTCTTAGTAAGGGTACTTATAACAAGGTCTTTGTCTAATTTTTTGGTACAGAAAAACCAATCTTTACAATCCAAATTATCTGTATCAGTCATTCTTTCTTGAGCAACACCACAAGAACCAGCCGTCGGTACAATGACATCATCACCCGGTTGCCAATCGGCAGGACAAGCAACGTCAAAAGCATCGGTAGTTTGCATAGCAACTAATGCTCTATACAATTCGTCAAAGTTTCTACCAATCGAAAGTGGATAATAAATAATAGCTCTGATTATGCCTTTTGGATCAACAAAGAAAACGGCTCTTACTGCTTTGGTACTACTTTCACCAGGTTGTACCATTCCATATTTTGAAGAAATTTCCATCGAAATATCTTCAATCAGAGGAAATGTAACTTCTACATTTTTCATTCCTTTGTATTCAATCTTTTCTTTAATGGTTCTTAGCCAAGCAATATGACTATACAAACCATCAATAGACAAACCGATTAGCTCACAATTTACGTTATTAAATTTCTCTTGCATAGAAGCAAATGTAATAAACTCGGATGTACATACAGGCGTAAAATCAGCAGGGTGACTAAACAAAATACTCCATTTTCCATTATAATCACTTGGAAAATTGATTTCACCTTGTGTTGTGATAGCTTTAAACTCAGGTGCTTTATCGCCAATTCTTGGCATACTTACTGGATTTGAAATTTGCGTTTCCATTTCGTTTTAAAATTTAGAGATGAATTATTATTAATTGATGATACAAATGTAGTGGCTATTTTTGTATTGACAAAGAAAATAATAATTACACTAACTATTGACATTGTCAATAGTTGTAAAAATATAGCCGTCTATTTTTGAAAAATGAGATATTGACTACATGGGAAAATCTGATTTTTACTATTTTGTAAGGTTCTTTATTGTTAGAAAGAAAATAACAAGTAGTATTGCAGATTATTAAACATACTTGACTCACACCAAGCATCAAAAATAAAATTTCATCATAGTATCATTATACCAATATCTAAAAATGAATTTACAGCAGTTAGAATACATTGTAGCACTAGACAAACACAAAAGTTTCAGTATTGCAGCCGAGTCTTGTTATGTTACTCAAGCTACACTCAGCACAATGGTAAAAAAATTAGAAAAAGAATTAGATATTCTAATTTTTGATAGAAAAACAAATCCTATTATTACCACAGAATGTGGGAAAGATATGGTAGAAGAAGCAAAAAAAGTTTTGTTTCATGCTCACCGATTAAAGCAAATGCCTTCTGAAATAAAAGGGAAAATAGAAGGCGAGTTAAGTATAGGCATCATTCCTACCATCGCAGGTAATTTACTCTACAGAATACTACCTTCAATTTTGAAAAAATATCCAAAGCTGAAATTAAATATTCAAGAAATAACCACACAAGATATTGTCAGACGCATCAAAACAGGGGATTTGGACATAGGTATTGTTTCTACACCTTTACAAATAGAAGAGATGGAAGAAGATATTTTGTATTATGAAAAGCTAATGGTATATGGTAAAATCAAAAATAAAGAAGTAAAGTATTTAAAACCAACAGATATTTCAAATGAAAAAATATGGTTGATGGAGCAAGGAAACTGCCTCACTGACCAAATCATAAATGTATGTGCCTTGAACACAAAAAACAAAAATATAAACTTAAATTTTCAACCTAATTCATTTGATAGTTTGATTACTATTGTAGACAGCCTAAGTGGTCTGACTCTTATTCCAGAACTGTATTATTTAGATTTGCCCTCTACTAAAAAACAATTTGTAAACAACTTTATAGCTCCTTATCCTGTCAGAGAAATTAGTATAATTTATCATAGACCTTATGCCAAGTTTCGCCTAATAGAAGCCTTCAAAAAAGAAATTATTCAAATTATTACGCCTATTTTAGCAACAAGTAAAATTAAAAATAATGAAATGATTATTGCCAAAATCTAAATTATTTTATTAAAAAAACTCCTTTTTTACCTATCTTTGACCATAAAAAAGATTAGAAAATTAGAAATAGAAAATAATACTAGCATTTTCATTCATTCACAATTTACCATTCATCATTCACAATTTCACTAAATGTTTGCCTATCTCAACGGAAAAATAACAAAAAGAGAACCTTCCTTAGCTGTTTTGGATATTAACGGTGTGGGTTATGAGGTCAAAATTTCACTTCAAACCTATTCTATTATTCAAGAAGGACACCCTTTTAAACTCTTTACTTATCTAAGTGTAACACAAGATTCGCAAGAACTTTTTGGATTTGCGACAGAAAGTGAGAAAAAAATGTTTTTGCAACTTATTAGCGTTTCGGGTGTGGGAAGAAATACTGCTTTGGTGATGCTTTCAGCTATGAATGTGTCAGAACTTGCCGATGCAATTATTAATAATCAAACTTCTGTTATTCAAAAAATAAAAGGAATTGGTAAAAAAACTTCTGAACGTTTAGTTTTAGATTTGAGAGATAAATTAGCAAAAGAAGGTTTTCAACTGCAAGACGAAAACGGAATGAGTAGCGCACTCAAAGAACAAGCATCAAACGCTCTTACCAGTTTAGGTTTGTCAAAATTAGTAGCTGACAGAACCATAAATGCTATTTTGAAAAAATACGGCACAGATCTTTCTTTAGAAGAATTGATAACGTATAGTTTGCAAGAAGGATAAAATAAAGTTAGAAGTTAGA
>DAIUBX010000429.1:2683-3467 GCA_036846465.1 Bernardetia sp. | reverse complement strand
AAAGAACGTGCTTTAGCTGAAAAGACCAAACAAGAACAAGAGTCTATCGAACAACAAGCTACTATTGCTAAAGAGTTAGCAATCAATTTGGCTAATCAGCAAAAAGAACAAGAATCTACTGTCGCTCAAAAAATGAAAGAGCAGACAATTAGTGTAGCTGATGAAACTAAAGAAAAAGAGATTGAACTGGCTCGTATTCGTAGAGAAAGTGAAGTCGCAGAGCAGTTGCGTGAAAAACTCAAAATGCTAGAAGAAACGGCAAAACAAGAAGCCGAAAAAATCAGAGCAGAAGAACAAGCACGTACTGTTCAAGCCGTTGAGGTTGCCAACCGTGAAAAAGAAATTGAGTTAATCAAAGCTGAAAAACAAGCACAAACGCAAGTAACCAACCAGCGTGTTCAAGCTGATATTAAAGCCTATAATTTGATTAAAGATTCACAATCAAAACAAGAAGCTGCCGAGCTAGATTTGAAAACGGCTGATAAACGAGCGCAAATTGAAGTCATTGAAGCAGATAAAGAAGCCAAAAAAGAACTTATCGCTTTCAATGTTGATGTAGATGCAGAGGCGTATCGTTTGAGAACGGTTGCACAAGCAAAACTAGAAGCTGCCGAGCTAGAAAGCAAAGCTGCTGAGTTGCAAGCGCAGACCATCAAACAAATTGGAGAAGCTGAAGCACATGCACTTTTACTTAAAATTGAAGCTCAAAATACAGTTGGTAAAAATCTTATTTTGGCTGATGCTGTTAAGGAACTTATTCCTTTATTGCCTACAATTATAGAAA
>DAIUBX010000429.1:0-2673 GCA_036846465.1 Bernardetia sp. | reverse complement strand
GAATATCAATGGTATGCAAGGAGTTGGACAAGGCGCAACTTCTACAGGAGCTGGTTTTGGTGGAAATAATTCTTCGCCAATGCAAAACATTATGGGAACAGTTATGGGAGTTGGAATGGCAATTCCAATGCTCAAAGAAGTTGTCAAGACCATAAAATCAGATAATGAATATGGCGATGTTTTGGAAATGGTAAGTAGTATTCCAGGTGGCGAAAAGCTATTAAGTTTTATTGAAAATTTCAATGAAGCCGAAAAAGCAAAAGAAGCAGCCAAAAAAGATGATGATTCGGCTGCTGATGTAGAATATCTGTAATCTTTAGTTCAAGACTCGACGCTTAAACTAACACTAATTATTCTACTCTCAAATCTACTTTTGTAGTTTTTGGGAGTAGTTTTTTTATTTTAGAGTTACAAATTTGAAATACGAAAATTAGGATTTCCCTCTGCAATCATTTTATTTGCATAATAAAGTGTATTTTCCTTGATACTTTTTATTTGTACAGGTATATTATGACTGACAGACAGAGTATTTAGAGCTGTAAAAAGACTAAAAACACCACTATCTATATTAAACTTTAAAACTTTAGTCATACCCTCTTTTTGGTAATATACTTGACAATAACTATTTGAAAAAAAATCATCTTTTTCATGAAAAACAATTTCGTCTATATCTTGTACTGGTAAAACAAACTCATTTATTCCATACTTACTAGCAAAACCAATTGATTTTTTAGTGATGTAAAAGGTATTATTTTTAAAATGTTGGTAGGTAGATTCTATGTTTCTTCCATAATACCAATCGTGCAACCAAATAACCCCTTCCAATAAAAAAGGAACATAAATCAATGGAAAAAAAGCAGCATCTGATTGAGAAATAAATAGAATATAGAAAAGTACAAAAGCAGCTACTTTACCCCATTTTACAAATGGATTGTGTAGCAAATCTTGGTAAGGAGAAATATTTTGAGATTTTTTAATCCAAGGTTCTTTTTTTGCTTTTCTTGGGATACTTTTTTGAGATTTACCTGATTTTGGTAACGAAGTGTAAAATAAAATATCATCGACTACCTTCAAACGCATTACTTTCTCAACAGGAAATTTGGCTAGTGTTTCAAACTGCTCACAATGTCTTTTTCCTAAATATTCCTACGTATCTTTCAAAAAAACAGATTTACAACTCGCACAAAAAACCACTTCATCGCCTTCCGAAATAGAATCGCCTGTAATGGGGTCTTTTCTATTTTGAGCTAGGAAATTTTGGTGTTCTTGTGAAGTAGAATTTATTTTGTGGATGTGCATATTATTTTCTTGCAATAGAAATAGGGTATTGGTTTTGTGCTATTTCTTGCTCTAACATATTACAAACCATTGAGTTAGCGTCTATATTTATGATAACTGAACAAGTAGATGCATTATTCATTGTACTTAGAGCCTCTAAAAAACCTCTTTTTTTATCTTCTTTTTCTAAATAGTTAGTAATCAAAAATTTTGTTTTATTTCCATGTATATCTTGAATTTTGCAATAATTAGAACCAAAAAAGGAATACGAAAAATGAAATTCTAATGACTTAATACATTGCGTTCCCAAAATATATTCTTGTGTTCCATATCTACTACTAAACCCTATTCCTATTTTCGAAATATAAAAAACATTATCCAAGAAATATTTATGAACTGTTTTGAGTTTGCTTGCTTGTTCGTTTTCTTCTTGTGATGCTATAAAAGTTACAACGATTACTAAAGCAAGAGAAATCAAGAATGGATAAACTTCTTTTATCGTTACACTAGAAATAATTCCTATCACAAATGCTAAAATAATAACACCATAAAAAATAGGAGTTAAATAAAAATCATATTCATGAGTTGCTAATTCTCCTTTCTTACTTTTCCATCCATTCGAATCTAATCTACTTGGAATTTTACTTCCTCGTTTTGAACTTATTGGTGGCAGTCTTTCATAAAATAAAATAGATTCACTTTTATTGAGAGCTAATATTCTAAAACTCGAAGGGAATTCAATCAACGTTTCAAACTGCTCACAATGCTGTTTCCCCAAATATTCCCACGTATCTTTCAAAAAAACAGATTTACAACTCGCACAAAAAACCACCTCATCGCCTTCCAAAATAGAATCGCCTGTAATTGGGTCTTTTCTATTTTGAGCTAGGAAATTTTGATGTTCTTGTGAGTTTGAATTTATTTCATGGATGTGCATAATTTTAGACAAATAAACAGGGTTAAAACCCTGTTCAATTAAAAAACTACTCTGAATTATAAATTGGACAGGGTTTTAACCCTGTCTATGTATTGTTTTTTATTTGTATTTTGTAAAACCAAATTTTCTAATCAATTCTTGTTCTTCTTGTTCAAATGATTTTTCCTTATGATGTTCTTCTTGATTTTTAATATAATTTCTGACTTTTTCTATCATAGATTCAGAAACAGATACAGCATAAAATTCTTTTTGCCAAGCAAATTTTCGTTCTGTGAGTTCATTTTTATTTATCCAAAATGAAGATTCTCCTTTTAATAATTGAGCAATTTGAACAAGAGTTTGTTCAGCATTCATAGAAACCAAACAATGGCAATGGTCTGAATATCCATTTACAAAATCTACAGCTATTCCTTTCTCATGTCCATTTACAAATATATGTTTCCAAACCTCTTTTCTAA
>DAIUBX010000428.1:0-3475 GCA_036846465.1 Bernardetia sp. | reverse complement strand
ATACAGCACAAAATTCGATAAAATGATTTATTTAAAATTTCGTGCGTTTGCCCTAAATGAGTTCAGTTTATCTTTTGTTTTAAGATTACTTTCCGTATATTAGCCGTCCTGTTTAAGATTTTGATAAAAACAGAAATTAAAATTGAATACCTCTACATAACTAGACTACTCAATTAATTAAGACTACTCATTTAACGAATTATTTAATCAAAAACACAAGTAGAATGCCATACGACGAAAATCAAAACGAACCATTTAAAAAACACAAACTTACTTCCCAGTCCATTTCAAATGAAGGAAAAGCTGAAAAACCATATCAACCAGACTTGCGTGATATGGACGGAAACTCTCCTGATGATTTGTTAGATGGAAGAACAGAAGAGGAACAACGTCTAGTTAGAGCTTTTCAGAAAAGAGATTGGAGTGAAATAAAATCAGCAAATTCTTGGGTTATCTTTAAGGTAATGGCAGAATTTGTAGAAGGATTTGAAAAATTAGCACGAATCGGACCTTGTGTGTCTATTTTTGGCTCGGCTCGTACTTCTCCAGACCACAAATATTACAAACTAACTGAAGAAATTGCTGCCAAATTAGTTCGTCATGGTTACGGAGTAATTACGGGTGGAGGGCCTGGAATTATGGAAGCTGGTAATAAAGGCGCACGTTCAGAAAAAGGAAAATCGGTTGGTTTGAACATCGTTTTGCCTTTTGAGCAGGGTGCAAATGCCTACATTGATTTAGACAAGCTTATCAATTTTGATTATTTCTTTGTTCGTAAAGTAATGTTTGTAAAATATTCTCAAGGTTTTATCGTAATGCCGGGTGGTTTGGGAACATTGGATGAGCTTTTTGAAGCCTATACACTTATTCAGACTAAAAAAATTGCTCGTTTTCCTATTGTTTTGGTAGGTAAGGAGTTTTGGTGTGGAATGATGGACTGGATAAAAACAACCGTTTTAGAGAAAGAGAAAAATGTAAGTGCTGAAGACTTGAATTTAATTAGTGTAGTAGATACGGCTGATGAAGCTGTAAAAGTAATTGATGATTTTTATTCTCAATATTTACTTTCTCCGAATTTCTAAAAAACAATTAAAAGTTACGACCTGCTAAAGCAGCGTAGCTAATTAAAAATTAGGGTTGTGATTTACTGATGTAAAATTTAGCAATAGTAACTTCTGCTCTTTATACGTAATTTTTAATTCGTAATTATTTTTTTATGATACTTTTTGTAGCAGCTATTTTATTCGGAATTGGAATTTTGATTGTCTTGACAAGAAAAAATGCAATGCTTGTTTTGATGGGAATTGAACTCATGCTAACTTCTTCAATGCTCAATTTTATTGCTTTTTCGAAGAATATGGAAGCGCATTTATTTGTTCTTCTTATTATTGTAGTAGCTGCTGCTGAAATTACGATTGCTCTTGCTTTAATTTTGAAAATTTATAAGTATTTCGGACATATTGAATTAGATAAAGTTTTAGATAAAGAGTAAATCTAACAGGTCGCTCGTGAGGACACGAGTAACGGTAAATTAAAAATACTACCATTGCTCGTGTCCTCACGAGCTATAAAAAGCATAAACAAAAAATGCTCAATCAATTTATAGAAAAAATAAAAGAAAGCTTGGAAAATGATAGTTTTATCAAAATTACACTTTCAAACTTTACACCTCTTACTCTTGTTGATATCTCCACCAATGACATAAAAACAACACTCAAAAAAATCTTGATTCGTAAAACGATTATAAAAAGAGAAGAAAAACTCACTTTTGTGTATCGCCATAAAACGAATGACATTACCAAAAACTATTCTATTGATGAAGGAATAAATGAAATTATAACATTTCTCATAAATAAAAATTCCAGTAAGAGTAATGAGAATAAAGAAGGTTTTTTCAATCAAGCCATTTTATTTACAGCAGATTTTGATTTGCATCTAAAAAATGTTAGCAAAAGTCCAAGTGTTCATTCTCAAAAACCAACACAAAAACAAGCTATTTCTGTTTCGCATGACAAACAGAAAAAACGAGCTATCCAAACAAAAGACCAAAAAGGAAATTCAAAAAACTACCTTCAAGCTCTCAAAATAACAGACGAAACAGGCAAAGTTTATAAAAACGCACAAGATAAATACAAACAAATCAATCAATATATTGAGATTTTGAGTGTTTTATTGAAGCAATTGCCTTCTCAAAAGCCATTGCAAATCACAGACATGGGAGCTGGAAAAGGGTATCTGACTTTTGCTTTATATGATTATTTGAAAAACAATCTGAAACTCAAAGTAAATACAGTCGGTGTAGAGTTTAGAAAAGATTTGGTAGAACTTTGTAATCAAATTGCAAAAGAATCAAGTTTTGAAAATCTGAGTTTTGTAGAAGGAACGATAGAAGAATATAATATAAAACAAGAAATTGAAGCAAAAACTCATGTTTTGATTGCCCTTCATGCCTGTGATACAGCAACTGATGATGCCATTTTTAAAGGAATTGAAGCTGATGCTGAATTGATAGTTGTTGCACCTTGTTGTCATAAACAAATTCGTAGAGAAATAGAAAGCAAAAAAGGAGTGGAAACTAAAAATAAACTTTCGCCACTTACTTCTTATGGTGTTTTTTTAGAGCGACAAGCCGAAATGCTAACTGATACGATGCGTTGTTTGCTTCTCAATTATTGTGGTTATCAAACAAAAGCAGTAGAATTTATTTCGGATGCACACACACCAAAAAATGTTTTATTGATTGCTACCAAAAAGGAAAGTTTTTTAGAATTAACTAAAAAGACTGAAAGACTAAAAGAATTTAAAGAATTAAAATCTTTTTTTGGAATAGAAACCCATTATTTAGAGAAATTGATTCTGTAAGTCGTTGATGGAGACACCGATAACGGCAAACATTTTTTACGTAATTTTGTATTTCATTCATAATTCATAACTCACCATTTATAATTTATAATTAATTTGATTCCTATAAAAAATACTCTTGTTAGTGATAATCTAGCCTTTACAGAGTTTGTCTGTAACTTGAGCAAGTGCAAAGGTGCATGTTGTGTAGAGGGAGAAATGGGTGCACCTTTGGAAGACGAGGAAAGAAATATTTTAGAAGATATTTATGAAGATGTAAAACCATTTTTGACTCAAGAAGGCATCGAAGCCATAGAAAAGAATGGCAAATATGTCTTAGATGAAGATAATGAGTTTTCGACAACTTTGATAGAAAGAAATACTGCTTGTGCTTATGTTACTTATGATGAAAAAGGAATTACAAAATGTGGAATAGAAAAAGCATTTGAAGCTGGTAAAATAGAATTTCAAAAACCTATTTCTTGTCATTTGTACCCAATTCGTATAACAAAATATGCTAGTTTTGATGCCATAAATTATGACGAATGGGAAATTTGTAGTCCTGCTTGTAGCTTAGGAAAAGAATTAAAAGTTCCCGTTTATAAATTTTTGAAAACCCCTCTAATACGAAAAT
>DAIUBX010000427.1:2764-3486 GCA_036846465.1 Bernardetia sp. | reverse complement strand
TAAATTGTCTGGTCGTTTGGGTGGTGCTGAGATGGCTCGTGTAGAACTTTATAAAGAAGGAAGCACGCCTCTTCACACTCTTCGTGCAGATATTGATTATGCTGTAAGTGAAGGAAATACTATCTATGGTAAAATAGGTATCAAAGTATGGATCTATAAAGGTCAGCTTTACGGAAAGCAAGATTTATCTCCTGCTGCTCTTGCTGAAAAACAAGAACGTAGCAATAATCGTGGTGGTGGAAATGACCGTGGTGGTAATCGCCGTGGTGGAAACCGTAATGATAAAAATGATCGTGGTGGTAACAACCGTGGTGGTAATAGCCGTGGTGGAAATCGCAATGACAGAAATGAAGGTGGTGATTCTAGAAATGACTCAAAAGGTGGAAATCGTGGTGGTAATAACCGTGGTGGAAACTCTGGTGGTGGAAACAACCGTGGTGGTGGAGGAGGAAAGAGGTAATTTTATCTTCTTCCTATTCTTAAACTAACTTAGTTTCTGATATATTAAAAATGAGATATATTTCTTTTATAGAAATGTATCTCATTTTTTTTGATTAAAGTCTGAGGTTCTATATGATTTTAGTTGCACGAATGATCTTGTATTTTGTTCAAGTCTGTAGTAATCTCAAATTACATTGCCCTAATTTCAAAAACCAAATTTACCATTTGTGTTTTTCCAATTTTCTTTTGCCATCAAAGGTTCGATAACGTCCCAGTGTTCG
>DAIUBX010000427.1:0-2754 GCA_036846465.1 Bernardetia sp. | reverse complement strand
ATAATCTTGCCATTTTCCAAACGGAACAAATCATAGAATGTAGTTACTTTTTCTTCTAATTTTCCTTCACTAACTGTCAAAACAAAATTTCCTTCTCCTAAAATAATATGTGTTTTTTGGTAGGGTATTTTTGGAAAATTATTATCAGAATTATGTTCAATAAAGTTTTCAAAATCAATATAATCAGAAGAGTTTGATTGTTGATTCTGAAAAATATCTTTTATAAAGTGATGTATTATTTCTTTATTTTTTGCTGTTTTGTCTAAGTCTTTAATAACAGCTTCTCCATCAATTTGTGAGCTTCCACTTTTGTTTTTAGGCTTTCTATCCATCAAATTATCCCAATGTTCGACAATCAATCCCTCTTTAAATCTGAAAATATCAAAACCTATTTTAGGACTAAAAATATCATATTCAGAATGTGTAAAAACATAATTTCCGTCTTCAAAAGCTCTAATTACTTTTAACTTAAAACCTTGATTGTTTTTCAATAGCTCTTTAAATCCTTCCAATCCATCAACTAACATAAAATTATGTTGAATATATTTTGAAGGGTTGATATAAGACAAAGGAGTAAGTTCGCCAGACTGCACACTTTCTAATAAGGCAACGGCTTTTTGTTTGTTTGTCATTTTTTCTGTTATTTTTGATGGTGAATTTAAAATTTTCTGTAAAAAAAGCCTTCACAAAAATATGTAAAGGCTTTTCTCGTAATTTTTATACGCTTTTTTAAAATTATACCAACATTTTCAAAGGATTTTCCATATACTCCTTCAAAGTCTGTAAGAATGCTGCACCAACTGCACCATCGACAACTCTATGGTCGCAAGAAAGTGTCATTTTCATAACATTTCCAACTACAATTTCGCCATTTTTTACAACAGGTTGTTCTACAATCGCCCCAACAGCCAAAATACACGCATTTGGCGCATTAATAATAGCCGTAAATTCTTCAATACCGAACATTCCTAAATTAGAAATTGTAAATGTACTTCCTTCCCAATCTGATGGTTGTAATTTTTTGTCTTTTGCTTTTCCTGCAAAATCTTTGACTTCTGTATTAATTTGAGAAAGTGTTTTCATTTCTGCAAAACGAACCACAGGAACTAACAAACCTTCATCTACTGCCACAGCAACGCCCATGTGAACATTATCATTATAACGAATAAAATCGCCTTGCCAAGAAGCATTGATAGCTGGGTGTTTTTTGAGTGCTAAAGCCGTCGATTTAATTACAATATCATTAAACGATATTTTTGTTTCAGAAAGACCATTCAACATTTTGCGTGTTTCGATGGCTTTATCCATATTCACAGCAATTGTCAAATAAAAGTGAGGGGCAGTAAATTTACTTGCTGAAAGACTTTTCGCAATCGCTTTACGCATCTGCGAAACTTTCTCATCTCTTGTGCCTTCTTGTGCAAAAGCTGGAGCTGCTTTTTGAGCAGGTTGTACGCTTGACTGACTATCAGAAACTTGTTTTGTTTCTGTTTTAGCTTGAGTTTTAGACTCAGTTGCTTTTTGAGGCGTGAAACTTTCTACATCTTTTTTAGTGATTCTTCCATTTTCGCCACTTCCTTCTATTTGGTTAATATCATAACCATTTTCTTCTGCCATTTTTTTGGCTAAAGGAGAAATAAAAATACGTCCTTCTGAATTAGCAGTTGAAGAATGAGAGCTAGAAGAATACATTGAAGTGGATTCTATCTCCTGTTTTGTTTCTTTTTGTGTCTCTTCTGCATTTTCTATTGCATCCAAACCAACAGTATTATCAGCATTTAAAAGAGCTTGAAAATCAGCTCCTTTTTCTCCAATAACTGCAATCGGCGCATCAATCGGCACACTATCGCCTTCTTCTGCTGCTAAATAAAGTACTTCTCCGTCATCATAAATATCAAAATCCATTGTTGCTTTATCCGTTTCTACTTCAGCAATGACATCACCAGATTTGAGTTTGTCGCCTACTTTTACGAGCCAAGAAGCCAAAACGCCTTCTTCCATAGTGTCAGTCATTTTTCGCATACGAATAACAACGGCATTGATAGAAGAAGTATCCACTTTTTTGGTAGAAGATTTTTCTTGTTGAGGTTTTGATTCTTCTTTTTGAGAGGATTGAGAAGAACCATTATTTCCTGCTCCAAATTTTGCTTTTAAGTCTGAAATATCTTCTCCTTTTTTGCCTAAAATCAAAACAGGGTCATTGACAGGAACGCCCTCGCCTTCACTTACACCAATATATAAGACTTCGCCTTCAATGAAACTTTCCCATTCCATTGTTGCTTTGTCGGTTTCAATTTCTGCTAAAAGGTCGCCTGATTTTACTTTGTCGCCTTCTTTTACAAATATGCTTGCTACAACGCCTTCTTCCATTGTGTCGGTAAGGCGTGGCATGATAAGGATTTCAGCCATAAGAACGTATTATTTTATGTGATTTATTGCGTGTTTTGTATTTGTGTTGCTTTCGTATCTAGTTGTCTTGTGTTTTTTTGATTCAAATTTTAAGATTTGATACAGAAATAATTTAAAATAATTACTGCATCAAAAAATGTAAATTCGATTATTGTACTTCAAAGATAAGAATTTAATCTGTGAAGGCAATTTTAGTATAAATTTATTAGCAATTTTTTAATACCAAAGTCCAATCTACTAGATTTTTATGCCTCAAAAAAAATAAGATTAAAAAAAACATTTTTTTTTAAAAAAAATAATAGGAAGTAACGCATTGAAAGTCAATTACTTTTATCAAAAAAATAA
>DAIUBX010000426.1:2023-3490 GCA_036846465.1 Bernardetia sp. | reverse complement strand
AAATCATTTCTACACGGTCAGGCGTAAGGTAAGATTGATTAATCAAAATCCCACGTTTTTCCATACAAAGTTTGATAACTGCACCAATATAATCTGCTTTTGTGATAATAGAAGACCTGATGAAAGGTTCTTCGACATGCTCCAAAAACCCTGCTTCTGGCATTTCAGAAGGTGCGCTGACGTTATAAGTTCCGTCTTTTTTGGTCGTAACTTGGAAACGAACTGAAGGAACAGTCATAATAACAGTCATATTAAATTCTCTTTCCAAACGCTCTTGCACAATTTCCATGTGAAGCATTCCTAAGAAACCACAACGGAAACCAAATCCTAAAGCCACTGATGTTTCAGGTTCCCAAATAAGAGCTGAATCGTTGAGTTGAAGTTTTTCCATTGAGGCACGAAGTTCTTCAAACTCTGTCGTATCTACTGGATAAATTCCTGCAAAAACCATTGGTTTTACATTCTCAAAACCCTCAATCATTTTCTTACACGGCTTTGCAGTATGTGTGATTGTATCTCCTACTTTTACTTCTTTGGCTTGTTTGATACCCGAAATAAGATACCCTACATTTCCTGCTGAAATTTCTTGTCTTGGTTGTTGTTCTAATCCTAAAATTCCAATTTCATCGGCTTCATATTCTCTTCCTGTCGCCATAAATTTTACTTTATCGCCTTTTTTGATTGTGCCGTTCATCACTCTAAAAATTACCTCAATTCCTCTGTACGTATTGTATTCAGAATCAAAAATAAGTGCTTGAAGTTCTTCATCAGGATTTCCAACAGGTGCAGGAATGCGTTTTACAATCGCCTCTAAAATATCTGTAATGCCTATTCCTTCTTTTGCCGACGCAGAAATAATATCTTCACGCTCACAACTAATCAAATTCATTATTTCATCTGCCACTACTTCTGGCTGTGCGCTTGGCAAATCAATTTTATTCATGACAGGAATAATCGTCAAATCATTACCTAAAGCCAAATAAAGATTTGAAATAGTCTGTGCCTCAATGCCTTGTGCTGCATCTACAATCAATAAAGCTCCTTCACAAGCAGCAATCGAACGAGAAACTTCATACGAAAAATCGACATGACCGGGGGTATCAATCAAGTTTAAAGTATATTCTTCTTTCGTAACAGGGTCTATATAAAGCATCTGAATAGCGTGGCTTTTTATCGTAATTCCACGCTCACGTTCCAAATCCATATCATCTAAAACTTGCGCCTGCATTTGGCGTTCTGTAATAGTATTGGTAGTTTGGAGAAGACGGTCTGCAAGCGTACTTTTTCCGTGGTCAATGTGTGCAATAATGCAAAAATTTCTGATATTTTTCATGCGTTTTTCTATATAGATTATTCCCTTTTACGGCTTATGTAGCTCACTCTTTGAAAGTAAGGCTGTTAAGCTAAGGATTTTTATGTCGCTCGTGGGGACACGAGCAACGGAAAAGGTAATTTTTATTCTAAAAA
>DAIUBX010000426.1:0-2013 GCA_036846465.1 Bernardetia sp. | reverse complement strand
TTTACGGCTTATGTAGCTCACTCTTTAGAGTGAGGCTTAAAATTATCGTTTCTATTCTAAATTGAGCTAAAATTAATTAACAAAAATACAAAGAAAGATTGAGAATAAAAATAGCTTGATTAATGGGAATGTTTTAAATGGGCTTTAAAATAGCCTGTTACTTTGTGGTCGTAACAAAAATAGTCGTATCCATAAATTATAGTTTCTTCTTTAGAAGTCTTTACGCTATCTATACTGTAAGAAGTTGGAATAAAATCTAAATATTCATTTTGTAAAACAAAATTATTTCCATTACTGATTGCAATTAATTTATAAGGTTGATTACAATGACTACTTCCATAACAAGCAAAATCGTAATATTCTACGATTGCATCTAATTGATTATCATTATTCAAATCTGCTAAATGAACCATTGTAGTATCAATGTTTATACATTCTAATTCTGAATAATCATCTAAATTTAATGGAACATCAATTTGCTGAACCAAAATTTCTGTACCATCATCAGATTTTTCAACTATTGAATGTTTCAAATAATATCCTTTTTTCTTAAAATGAGCATACAAATCATCAATTACCGTTTGGCGAGTAACTGATTTTGGATTATCTATTTTCTGCTTTGCTGCTTTTATAAAAATAGTTGTGTCAAGAAGTGGCAACGTATCTTTTTTTATTTCTACAATTTCTTGAGAAATTTGATTTGTAGAATCTTGAGAAGAAATTTTGGTTTTGGGCTTTTGAGAACACGAAAAACAAAGGATAGATAGAAAGATGATGATTTTTTGCATTTTAAGGTTTTTATTATTTTTTTAAAAATATCACAAATTTAAACAGTTGAATAACCTAAACAAAGTCGTATATTGTTTTCAGTTATAGGATTAGGACTTTGGCAAATCACTTATATAACCAAACTTTATTTTGTTGTTTTGCATTTTGGTAGGGACAATACATGTATTGTTCCTACACAACTACCATTTTTGTAAATAAAATTCTGTCATTTTTTTAAATTGCGAAAGTTCTAAAGATAAAATCTAAAACAACTCCAATAAAAAAAATATCCCAAAAAATGTCCCAAGACTACGACAAAATTTTCAAAGAAAATATAGAACAGATTGCGCTTCCTTTGGCAGAAAAATTATTAGGTATTCGTCCTGAAAAGCTCGTCGAAATTACAGTAGATTTGCAGCAGACTATCGAACGAAAACCTGATTTTATTAAAAAAGTAGTGCATAAGGATTCTAAAAAGGATTATATTTTACATATTGAGTTTCAAGTGGTTGATGAACCAAAAATGTTGCACCGTATGTTGGAATATTATGCGTTGATGTTTCGTAAACACGAGCTTACACTCAAACAAGTTGTTTTTTATATTGGAGAAGGAAAAGCAAAAATGCTCACAAAAATCAATCACAATGAGTTGAATTTTGAGTTTAGTCTTGTCAATGTTCAAGAAATAGCCTATACCGAATTTCTAAATTCTGATAAACCAGAAGAAGTAATTTTGGCTATTTTGGCAAACTTTCAAAATAAGAAACCAGAAATAGTCATTTCATCTATTCTGCAACGAATAGTAAAGCTCACAAAACCCAACTTAGAGCAACTAAAATACGTTAAACAATTAAGAATATTATCTCTTTTGAGAAATTTAGAAGAGGAAACATTAATACAATCTAAAAATATGGCACTACTATTTGATATCGAAAAAGACCCACTTTTTAAGCAAGGAAGACAAGAAGGAAAACAAGAAGGATTAACATTAGCAGTTAAGGCTTTACTAAAATTAAATATTTCACATCAAGAAATAGCCGATTCTTTACAAGTTCCTTTAGAATTTGTGAAAAAAGTTGTTGATTCTTTAAAAAAATAATCAAAAAATATGGCACTACTATTTGACATCGAAAAAGATATTCTTTTTCAGCAAGGAAAACAAGAACAAGCAGTTTTAGGTATAAAAACTTTGCTTAAATTAAATATTGCACATCAAGAAATAGCCGATTCTTTACAAGTTCCTTT
>DAIUBX010000425.1:0-3491 GCA_036846465.1 Bernardetia sp. | reverse complement strand
ATCCACAATCTACTCTTTTGATGATGAATTGTGCTTTTGGAGGTTATGATTTAGTTATGGAGGCTTACGAATTAGCTATCAAAGAAAAATATCGTTTCTTCAGTTATGGCGATGCGATGCTTATTATTTAATTTTTTAGCATTGCTTTTCAGTTTGTGTAAAAATTTAAAACAAAAATTACCTAAAAATCCTTTTATTTTTAAAAATGAAAGGATTTTTCTATTGAAGCTGTTTGAACTTTTGTATTTTTTACAAAATATTCCCAAAAAGTGTTAATTTTAAGTAGTCTAACACTTAAAAAAATAAAACACTCATGGGAATACTAAGCAAAGATATAATTGAAAAATGGATTTTACCTCATTTACCAGTTGGAAAAAGAGGTTTTTCTATCGGAGTTCCTTTAGAAGAACTTGTTGAATGTATTTTACATCGCTTAAAAACAGGTTGTCAGTGGCGAGAACTTCCTACAAGGCAATTTTTTGTAAGTGGTACTGTTTTAGATTGGAATACTGTTTATTATCACTTTAATAAATGGTCTAAAGCAGGTTGTTGGAAGCAAATTTGGCTTTCTGTTTTGATGAATCATCGTGCGTATTTAGACTTATCTTCTATCGAATTAGATGGAAGTCATACTCCAGCCAAAAATGGAGGAGAAGCTGTTGGATATCAAGGACGAAAGGGTTGCAAAACGAGCAATGCTTTGTTTATATCTGATAGTCAAGGTGTTATGCTTGCTATGTCCACTCCTCAAGAAGGACAACATCACGATTTATTTGAAATACAATCTCTTTTTGAGGAATTATGCACTATTTTAAAGGAAGCTAAAATTGATTTAGAAGATTTATTTTTGAATGCAGACCCTGGATTTGATTCAGAAAATTTCAGAGAAGCTTGTGAAAAGGAAAATATATTTCCTAATGTGAAACCAAACCCAAGGAATAAATCAAAAAATGAAGATAGAGAACCTTATCAAAGTGGAACACACATTTTTGACCAAGAACTTTACAAAGAAAGAACAGTTATTGAACATGCTAATGCATGGTTAGATGGTTTTAAAGCTCTTTTAGTCCGATTTGAATTCAAAAAACAGAATTGGGTCGCTCTACATTTTATCGCATTCGTGATTATATTTTTAAGAAAAATTAATAAATTGAAAAAAGTTTAAACAGCTTCTTTATGTAGCTGCTATGCTTTTATTGAATGGAACTGCTTTTGGAATTTATAATTTTGGTTCTTTTTCGATGTTTCATTTCTTTGCAGTAGTCAGTTTATTGAGTCTGACAGTCGGAATGTTACCCATGCTTTTGAAATGGTCTAATAAAATACGCTTTCATTATCGTTATATGAGTTGGTCTGTTATGGGACTTTATGCTGCTTTTGTGGCAGAATTATTTACTCGTTTTATTCGTTTTGAGTATTTTTGGGTAGTTGTGATGATTGGAACAATACTCGTTTCGGCAATAGGAGGCTATTTGATAGAAAAAAATGCAAAGAAGTTTGTGAAAGTATAATTGTTATCTCTAAATCCTAAAGGTCTTGAAGACGCTTAGGGTTTTATAAAAATATAAAAAAATGAATTCTAAAACTATCAATTTTCTAAAAAACTACAGAGGTCATATTCTTTTTTGGGTTGTTTATGTTACTTTTTGGTCAGTAGTTAGTTATAAAAAAAGTGATCCAATTTGGCAAATGGCATTGATGAATTTGTCTTATTTAATTGGTCATTTGGGAGCTTCATACATAGGAATTTATATTTTATTGCCACGTTATTTTCAAAATGAAAAATATGTAGTTTTGTTTTTGCTGACGGTAGTAAATCTATTTTTTTTTAGTTTGATAATTTCTTTAGGAATGAGTTTGGCTCTTTATTTAAATCAAGAAAGTTATAATTGGGTTTGGCTTCCTCAAAATTGGTTCAAACAATATTTTCTTTCTACTTTTTGGATTGCAGCTACTTTCATGACGTGGAAAGCAGTACAAGAAAAAAGAAAAATAACGAAACGAAATATAGAATTAGAAAAAGAAAATCTACAAAATGAAGTTCATTTTCTAAAGGCTCAACTCAATCCTCATTTTTTGTTTAATGCCCTCAATAGTATTTATTTTCAAGTGGCAAAATCACAAGAAGAAGCACAAGAATCAATACTTACTTTTTCCGAAATGTTGCGTTATCAACTCTACGATTGTGCGACTGAAAAGGTAGAGCTACGACAAGAAATAGATTATCTCAAAAATTATTTATCAATGGAAAGATTGAGAAAAGGCGAACGTGTCAAGATTCAAACTGATTTTGATATAAAAAATGAAAGTATTTTGATTGCACCATTACTTTTTTTGCCTTTGGTTGAAAATGCGTGTAAGTGGGTTAGTATGGATAAAAAAAAGGAAAGTGAAAAACAAAATTTTATTACCATTCTTCTAAAAATCAAAGAAAATAGTTTGTTCTTTTCAGTAGAAAATAGTCGTTCGGATATTCAAATAGAAACTAAAACACAAAATAAAGGAGGAATTGGACAACAAAATTTAGCAAGAAGGCTTCAATTAATCTATCCCAAAAAACACCGTCTTTCTTTTCAGCAAAATCCAAATACTTATATTTCAGTTTTGGAATTGAATTTGGAAAATAATTTACTACAAAATTAATTGTATTTGTATTACTTCTGAAACCTAAATTCAGAATTCTAACTTTGTTTAAAATGAATCAAAAAATTACTTGTTTAGTTGTAGACGATGAACCTTTAGCACGAGAAGGAGTGTCAGAGTATGTAAAAAAAACTCCATTTTTAGAGCTTGTCGGAACGTGTGAATCTGCTTTAGAACTCATCGAAAAGCTAAACAAAGTCTCTGTCAATGCTGTTTTTTTGGATATAAAAATGCCTCAGCTTTCAGGGATTGATTTTTTACGTTCTGTGCCTACTGCGAATCGTCCGTTTGTGATTCTGACGACGGCTTATTCTGAATATGCACTAGAAGGCTATGAATTGGATGTGGTAGATTATTTGGTAAAACCAATTTCATTTTCTCGTTTTTTGAAATCTGCTCATAAATTAAAAGAAAGAATCAATAAAATTGATAAAATAGAAAATCAAGAACTGCTTACTTTTTTCTTTGTCAAAATAGATAATCGTTTAGAAAAAATTCATTTTGAGGAAATATTATTTATTGAGTCAAAACGTAATTATATAGAAATACAAACTAAAAATAGAGGCGTTTTTACAACCTATCTAACTTTACAACAGGCTGAACAGGAGTTGCCAAAATCTGATTTTTTGCGTGTTCAAAAATCATTTATTGTTTCCAAAAATGCCGTTGAGAGTATTGAAGGAAATCAAGTGATAATTAAAGATAAAAAATAGCAATTAGTAGGAATAATAGTGAAGAGATTATTAGTGAACTGACACAGAATAGGCTTTTGAAAAAGAAATAGTTTGTGCCATTAGTACACTGTTTCAAAAGTTTTAGGTTATTTTTTATACATAAAACAGGGTTAA